>JBAZVH010000002.1 GCA_041660965.1 Candidatus Gracilibacteria bacterium
CAGAAGAATATTGACGCTGTCCTTGCTGGAACTATTGTGTGTGAGGTCACAAAGAAGCCCTTTAAAATAATTCAACAAGAACTTCTTTTCTACATAGAAAACAGCATTCCTATTCCTACTAAACATCCTGATCAGAGACATACAGAAAGAATGGATCTGAGAAATCCAAGGAAACTCTATGAAAGCGTTTGTTCTGAGTGTAAAAAGGATATAATCACTACCTATGCACCGGAAAGACCTGCCGTTCGAGGCTCTGAAGAGCCCTCAGGCTCCTGAAGAGAGAAAGTTCTTTGCGAGGAGTGTTATAGGTGATTAGTGTACTAATCTGAGGTAGTATCTGGAAAAATTTTAGATCTTTTTTCAAAACCATTTTGCTGCGTTTGGCCTACGATGAGGACATCCTGGCCAGCAACATGGCCTTTTTTTGCCATCTGCAATATCTGCACACAAGCGCTCGATATGTTCTTGTCTGGTTTCTGCCCTTTTTACGATAGTTACCCAGCAAATCCATTCATTGCGTGCAAGAGGGGTGAGCGCATTCCATTTTTCTCTTACTTCCGGATGCGCTAAAAGTACCTCTTTGAGATCATCAGGTACTTCATGGATGACGCCTGTTGCGATAAATTCTTGTTTCATAGTGATTTTTCCAAAAAATATTACACGACATTCACTCCAAAGAGGTATCCAACAAAGTTTGTAAGGAACATGGCAGCTGCACCCCAGAAGACCACACGGAGAACTGCTTTTGTAGCGCTTGCTCCTCCTGTCTTTGCGGAAACAGTTCCTAAAATAATCAATGAAACAATAGCGGCTCAATAGAGTGTATACACCATAAATTGTATTGGTGCGAAGAGAGTTATCATAAATGGGAGGATACCGCCACTGACGAATGCTATTCCAGATGACCATGCTGCCTGCCCAGGTCGTGCTTGACTGGACTCGGTGATGCCGAGCTCATCTCTCACATGTGCTGCGAGTACATCGTGATCCGTCAGTTCATGTGCTACCTTTGTCGCCGTTTCTTGTGATATTCATCTTCTGGTGTAGATCTCGACCAAGCGTCGAAATTCTAACTCGGGCGCCTCTTCGAGCTCCTGTTTTTCTCGGAGAATATCTGCATGTTCGATATCGGTTTGAGAGCTCACAGACACATATTCTCCCGCTGCCATAGAGATGGCTCCAGCGACGAGTCCTGCCAGTGTCGCGAGTATCACAGGCGTATTACTCGTGCTCGCAGCAGCGACACCGATAGCGAGACTGGATATCGAAATAACCCCATCATTTGCTCCGAGCACAGCAGCTCTGAGCCAATTACTTTTGTGAATATAGTGTTCTTGGAGATGTTCTTCCAGTGTTTGTTCGCGAGTATGCATAGTTGTTACAGTATAGTGTGGGATGAGGGAAATTCAATTTTTTATATTAAAAAATTTTTGAAGAGTAATTAGGAATTTATCTGACTACATCTTTAATAACTGTGTAATTTTTTATAATACCCCAATCACAGAAATCATTCTTTTGTGTTCTCTCATACACTTGATCCAATTGTCCCAATAGTTGAGAAAAATACAAGTTTATCGTAAAACCGTGTCCACACACAATAATATTTTTTCCTTCATATTGGGTATCAATTTCTTTGATTTTCCGAGAAAATCTCTCCAAAGCATGAGATGCGGATTCCCATTTTCCCTGTGGGGTTTGATACGGTGTATCTAAATTCATTAGGCATTCTTTAACGGCGTTTTCATACTCATCAAATTGCATGAAACCACCTGTATCTCTATCTAATTCACTGATTTCATCATAACAAATGATCTCTTTATTGAGTTTATCAGCAAGCGGTTTTATTGTCTGATAGGATTTTGTTTCTCCAGAGGCAATTATGATATCGGTATCATAGAATCTACTTTCATTGAGCAGATTCTGTGATTGCTCCTCTCACTTTGAGGATAGCACCCATTCACTTATTGGTTTTGTGTTGTCGACTTGAGTTTTGCCATGCCTGATAAAATAAAATGTATTATTCATATGTTAAACACTAAAAAATAAATACCTATTTTCTATATCCATCCAAATAATTGTAAGATTGTAGTACAATTTTCTTCCGCTTCTTTGATACAATCATCGAAAGTAAGTAAAGCCCTTTTTTGATTCATTTTCTGGATCACTTTATCTACTGCTTCTTCAAAAGGAACTTGCCTTATTCCTAACTCATGTAACAAAATCAGACTTCCTTCAACAGTCACGAACTTGAAACATTCTGCATTTTTTACAACTTCTGCAACTTTTGATTGAGTCGGAACCTTATCATGATGTGCTTCGATAGCATTGAGAATTATTGCTTGTTCATGTTCATCAACGCCCCATTCATCCAAATATTTTTTTACAAAATCAGAGCTTAATTTCGGATGATTTTTTTGAATATCTCCTTTCCAAACCGTACTAAAAATAGTATGTGCAAGATATAATGACGATAAAACCAATCTCTCATCAGTATTGTATTTTTTTGAAAGCTCTTTTCCTTTTTTTATGGCCAGCTCTGTCAATAACCATGCAGGAGCTTTATTTTTTAGAGTTTGCTGACGCATCAGATCTTCAGATAATTTGATAATGTCCATATTGTTGGAATAAAATCCTTTTAAATAAAAATATTTGAGTGTCTTAATCTTGTTTTTTTGAAACAGCAATACTATTCTCTTCTTTTTACACTGAATTGCAATCATTTTTCTCATCTTTGCTTTCTCCTACAAATCTCTACAATATCGCTATGTTTTCCGATATCTCCACATGGCTTAATATACTATCCGATAAACCAAAATTGCTGGTTGTTTATTGACCGACAGCATGCGGTAAGACGGCTTTGACAGTAGAGCTTGCTCGGCAATATAATGGCGAGGTGATTTCTGCGGATTCTCGGCAGATTTATCGCCGGATGAATATCGGAACTGGGAAAATTACACCAGAGGAGATGCAGGGAATACCACATCATATGCTCGATATTCGAGATATCTCTGAATCATATTCTGTGGGGGAATATGTACCTGAAGCAAAACGCATAATTGCTGAGATTCATAGTCGTGGAAAACTTCCGATTCTCTCGTGAGGAACGGGACTTTTTATTGATGCTATTATTGGGAATTTTGACCTCTGACGTGCAGAGCCAGATTGGGAGCATCGTGCAGAACTGGAGAAGATTCGTGAGGCAGAGTGAGAACAAAAATTGTGGGATATGCTTGCCGAGATAGATCCTGACTATGCAGCAGAGTTAGACCCAAGAAATTATCGCTATGTGATGCGAGGATTGGAGGTATTTCGGACGACAGGGAAGTCAAAAAAATCTGATAATCGACTCGGAGAATGACAGTATGATACATTTTTTGTGACGCCTTTTGATGGTGATCGAGCGGGATTATATGAACGCATCAATGCCCGAGTGTTGGGGATGTTTGAACAAGGACTTGTCGAAGAAGTTACTCATTTAATACAAAGTACATTCGCCGCGGCGAACAAAGTACAAAGTGAAGGAAGTGTTTTCTCTCCTTCAGAAATACTGGAAAAATTGCCAGGACTCAATGCGATTGGCTATCGAGAAGTGATTGATTTTTTGGCGTGAGCGAAGACTCTGCCGGATGTAATAGAAGCGGTGCAGACAAATAGTCGACATTATGCAAAGCGACAACTGACCTGGTTTCGTCGGTATCAAACAGAAAAAATTGATGGATTTTTTGGAGCGTAGATTACTTCTTTTTTTCAGGTATTATAAGGGGGTTTAATGGCTCCTCTTTTTTTGGAAGGGTTTTCTCGACAGCATCTTCGAGAGCTTCTTTTACCGTCGATTGAGCTTCCGTTTCGGTGAGAGGTTTTTCTGCTGTATTTTCTGCAGGTGTTATTTTTTCTATCTCGCCTGTTTTATTTGCTGTAATAGTTGCATCAGGCGTGATGACTTGTATAGCGGGTTCTACACCATGAGGATTGATAATGACTGTGTTCCTTGGCTCCTTTTTTCCTGTAATAATTTTATTAACTTTGGTAGTAATAGTGCTTGAGGTGGTATCTATTATGAGAGGTGCTCATTTTTTTTCTGCCTGTGATTGCATTCCAGATATTTCTCGAGCATCCTTCTCATCTATATTTTTGCGAACAAGGAACCATATAGAAAG
This sequence comes from Candidatus Gracilibacteria bacterium, assembly GCA_041660965.1. Lineage (NCBI taxonomy): Bacteria > Candidatus Altimarinota > Candidatus Altimarinota bacterium. Next base: position 4,158 of record JBAZVH010000002.1, read on the forward strand.
AGCAAGAACACAAGAAACTGCTTTTTCTATTCTTCTCTCCAACTTATTGGCTGGTTGAATCCGTTTTGGTTTCTTTCGAGTTGTCGGAAATTCTTCATCAGAAAATTGACTTCTTCTAGACATAATTTATCCTCAAAATTTAAAAACTACTGTATCGCCCTCTTGCATCACATATTCCTTGCCTTCCATACGGACAAGTCCTTTATCGCGGGCACCAGCCCAGCCACCGTTATCGGCGATATCTTTCCAATTGGCAATTTCTGCCTTGATAAACTTTTTTTCAAAATCCGTATGGATTTTTCCTGCTGCTTGTGGTGCTTTCATACCCTTATTGATCGTCCAAGCACGTGCCTCGATTTCACCAGCGGTGAAATAGTATTGAAGCCCAAGCGTGTTAAAACACGTTTTAATGAGTTCATCAACAGGATTTTTTGTGAGTCACATATCTGCAAGAAATGCTTTACGATCTTCTTCGCCAAACTCCATCATCTCCATCTCGATTTTTGCGCAAATAGTCACTACCGGAATTTTTGTATCAGTCATTCCTATCTTTGCACGGAGAGTGGCTTCGTCCATTTTGAGATCAGATTCGTTGACATTCGCCGCATAGACAAATGGCTTCATCGTGAGAAGATGGAGGTCTCGTGCGAGAAGTTTTTCTTCGTCTGTCAGTTCGACTTGGATGGCGAGTTTTCCTTGATTTAGTCCTTCAAAAATTTTGGTATAAATTTCGAGAAGTTTCATAGCGTCTTTGTCTCCTGATCGTGCTTTTTTCGCGACCTCACCATCTTTTCTCTTTGTCAGCGTTTCGATATCTGCGATAATAAGTTCGGTATTGATGATCTCGATATCTCTTTTCGGGTCAATACTTCCATCGACATGATGGACATCGCCATCTTCGAAAACACGTACGACCTGGAGGATAGCATCGACTTCACGAATATGAGCAAGAAATTTATTTCCCAGACCCTCACCCTGACTTGCGCCTCGGACTATACCAGCGATGTCGACAAATTCGACCGTAGCTGGAACGACCTTCCCTGACTTCATGGTGCTTGCGAGTGCTTGCAAACGGTCATCATAGACATTTACCATACCTGTGTTAGGTTCTATGGTGCAAAAGGGGAAATTGGCCGCCTCGGCAGCATAACTCTTTGTCAGGGCATTGAAGAGGGTAGATTTACCAACATTTGGGAGTCAGACGATTCAGAGGTTCATAGAAATAAGACTAAGGCAAAGGAACAGGCTAAGGAAGGAATATTTGAAAAAGCACAGAGCAGAAAGCAGAAAGCACAAAGACCGAAGGTTCGCTGTGGCGAAAGGTATTGTTGGTTAGGGTAACTTATGAAACAAATTAAACGTATCAAACCTATTAAACTTTTTGGTTGTATTCTATGTTTTTCTTCTCTTTTGCAACTATTTGCTTTTTGGGAGAAAATGGGGTAAAATTTTTGTATGTCTGAAACTCCAAAAGATTCGTCTCCTGTCGTTCCTGCGAAAAAAGATCTTCCAAAACAAGGAGAGTCAGTGTGAAATAATCATGAATCTCTCAAAAAATCTCCAGAAACAACCGAGAAACCAGAAGAAAAACTTGTATCAATTAATAAAAAAGTACAAGATACATACAATTCCTATGCTACCGATAGAGCTCGACTCGCATCATGAAAAAAAGATTCATCCGAAAAGTGAGCGCATGATGATGAGGATGAAAAAAAGGCACAAGAGCAGCTGAGGATCAAAGAAGACGCATTTAAGACTATTGAAAAAACATATCAAGAGGCCATTGCTTCTGATGTTACTGCAAAAAAAGAAGAATCTACATCAGAAGAACAGAAAAAAATCGAATGAGCATTTCTCACAAAGAGTGTCACAGACCTTCATTATAGCACAGAACCACTTGATGAATCTCGAGTCCAATTTTTGGCAAAGACCTTTCCAGAAGCATGGAAGGACGCTATTGTGAATCCAAATATTGATCTGAGATCCAATACAGAACTGGCTGTGGTCCGAGAGAGAATTCAGGGAAAATTGCGCACCACGGAAGAAGAGATACTCAAAAATTCTGCGTGACTCTCAAAAGAAGAGGTGACAAAAAAATTAGCGGAAAATTTCCAAAAAGTCACTGGAATATCTACCAATCAAGAGACGTTTAAAAAATATGTTTCCGAGCAAGTAGATTCACTGCCAGTCGATAGAGGATGAAGGGATACTTCATCAGAATCTTTTAGTCCTTCTGCGACACAGGGTTTTTCTGCAGGGTGATCAGCAGATGTGCCAAGTGCTGATAATGGTGCAGGGGATATACCACCTGTCGAAGCTTCGCAAATGACTATCGCGAGTTATCAGTGGCAATGAAGCTGATTTAAGATGCGATGACCACTGAAGGACCTTCCAAAGGGTACCAAATGACCACCAAGTCTCTTGGCAAAACTCGCAAAACAAGGAACTAATCCAGGAGGAAGCACCGGAACGTGTTATAAGTCTGTCAAAAATCATCTTTGTGCTGCCGGATATGTGGAGTCGAGCTACAAAATGACCCAATGAAGCGCTCAAAATGCAGCCAGTGATCTCCAGAGTATCTGATTTTCAAATGTCTGACCAAATATCTGAAATGCACAGGTTGGCGATGTGTGTGTCTACTCCGGATGAGCTCACGGCCATATTGAGATCAAAACGGGTGATGGTTATGCGAGTGATTTTTTTGCAAGCCATCCTTCTGGAAGAAAACTTATCGGAGTCTGGAGACCACCAGTATCGGCACCAGTATCACCACAAGATATTGCATGAACAGATAAAAATTCTCAGATGTCCTAGATTTGCAATCCAAGTAAAATTAGGGTAAGATGAGAGCATGGCCGATAGAGAACATTCAATACCTGATAACAAAGATACTCCCCCTAAAGCAATTCCCGTTTTGGAGCAGGCGAAGTGAGTCCAGAAATGACTAGAAAAAAAAGATACAAAATCTCAAAAAACTGATATTGAAATTAAAAAAGAAACACCTGAAAAAGAATCAAAAAAATCAGATAGTACACCCGAGCAATCAAAAAGAATGAAAGATCGGGAAGAGATGGATTTCAAGTATCAAAAACAAAAGGAATTATTGGAAGCAAAAAGAGACGCGAGTACTATGGGTGAAAATCTTGCCGGAGTATTTCCGTTCGTACGGTGAACATTGGAATCTAACAAGCCCCTTATAGACATATCAATACAAGACGCCGAAAAAAAGTTTTCTGATTCTTTTCGGTTGAGGCACAATGCTATAATAGCTGAAAAGATATGAGAAAAAAACTTGGCAGATATTTCTCCGGAGGCGCGAGACGATGCCTATAGAACGATGTTCATAGGGAAGATTGACTCTCAGAATTTACCCGATAAAGCAAAAAAAATAGAGGAAGCTAAAAAATATCTCCTCGAAAAAGAAAAAGAATTTCAAAAACTTCCGCCAGCTGAACAAGAAAAAAAGATTCTTGAGAGAGTTGTCGAGCAGCAAACCGATGTGCTTGTGCGCGAAATAGAAGTATTTAAAAAACTCTCTCCAGAAGAGCAAAAAAAGCCAGAAAATCTCAAAAAATTACAAGATGTCGCCGGAGAGAAGACGAATCTGTTAGAAGTATTGCAAGACGAAAAAGTAAAGGAACAAATCATAAAGAGCATCCAAGAAAAAGGTATGGTAGAGAGCGGTATTGATCCTCAGAGCGAAATAGGTAAGAAACTTATCGAACTTTATGGCAGAAATATTCATGAATATTTTGATCCTTCCGGAGTTTCTATAGATAATGATATCACAAAAATTTCTGACGTTGTGCCATGAGCGTATATGGATATTTTGGTTATGCCATCATTTGATATACAAAATAATCCAGCCCTCAATAAGAGTCTTCAGGAAGCTCGAGATGCTTTTAAAACACGTAATTTTGTACAAGAAGTACGTCGAGAGGACTATCATTCCCCAGAAGCATATTATGATGCCATGAGTGCTGTGGCAAAAGAAAAAACAGGTTTATCACTCGATATTATACAAAAAAAAGCTCAAAATACACGGGGGATAGATTTCGAGAATATGAACCCTTCTTTGAAGCGACTTCTGACTTTTTTGGCACCATTCGGTGCCTCCTTTTGTGGTCCTCCTCAAAAAGATTTTTGGCAGTTTATCATGGATCGAGATGGATTAGCAAGTCCAGGGAATGACATGCGTTTATCAGAGGCAAGCAGATGACTCAGTGATAGTAATCGTGATGTGAGTTATAAGAGTGATGTGATGTCAAACATTGACGGAGTTTCTGTTGATATAGGTCCTATACAGGGTTGGGAGTGAACTGATTATGGAACCAATTATCCAGGATCTCCTCAGTCAGGATTTACGATTTGATATGGGTATGATCTTCGATTCAATACTCCGACTGATGTTGAAAAAGATTGGGGGGGAAAAATCGATAAAAAATATATAGATGTTTTGAAATCTTATTGTTGAAAAGCATTTAGTTTTGATGGAGCGAAAAAACTTCAAAATGAGCTCGAAGCAGTAGGTGGTTTCAAAAATTTCCGTTCCGCTATTGATACTGCAAAATGACCAGTATTAAAAGAGATTACACTTCCAAAATTTATAGCACAAACAAAACATATCTATCCACAAATTGTTAATCTACAAACCCCTGCACAGACGGCTCTTGTGAGCCTCGTATACAACCGTGGTCCAGCCCTTTCTGGCAGTGGACGTGGGGAAATGCAGGAGATTCAAGATCTTCTCAAAACATTACCAAATTATTCTAGTAGGCCATGAGATTTTTATAAGAAGTTGGCACAATTATTTGAGAAAATGAACCAGACTAAGAGTAGTTGGCCTCGTGGGCTCAAAAGACGTCGAAATGAAGAAGCAGCTCTGATACGCACATGCAGTGCTATCAAGACAGATGGAGAAGTGAAAGATTTTATAGCTAAACAGTGAACAGAACAATGAAAATGAGATATGCTTCTGAGACCATGAATTGATACCTCTCGTGCTCAATGAGAGTGAATTTGACTTGCTTGAGCAGAAGAATTATCAAAAAAACAAGAGTCTTATTATAAAAAAGATGGCTCGGGGAACATTCTCAAATGAGATAATGGTGAAAAAATGCACAATATGGATTGTATGCAATTTGTGAATGAATTTATTCGTGGCAGTGCTGGTGATTGGCGAGTTGCTCGAGAATATCAGGCCCAAAAATATGGCAAAGAAGATCTCTGGAATGTTTCTATGCAAGCTATGGAATTCGTGGGTCTTGGTGGAGCAAAAATGCGTGATAAAAATTGAGTCCTTAAGCGATGAGATAAGAATGATCCAACCACAATAGACTACTACATTGAGGAAAATATCATCGAGCGTGTCCGTGTTGCATGAGGATATGTGAAACATCCAAATAATGAAAATCTCCATTATTATAATTATTCTTATCAGCATGCAGGAAAATGATGACCAGAAGCTATAGTAGATGATATTGTTGCAAGACTCAATAATGGAGAACAAGCTGTGATGTGAGCGACTGGTGAGGGGACAAATAAACAGGGTCATGCTTGGATGGTATTTAAAGAAAATGGGAAACTTCGCATGTTTCATAGTGGAAATCATGGTGGTAAATGACTAGAGGACTGGAAAGTAGGTGAAGTAAGTGATTTTGTCGCGTGGCTCAATCTGAGAAAAGTCGCCCATCCTAGCGAAGCCATTATTTTTGCGAAAAAAGGATAAGAGAAGTTATTTTTCTAAAATGTAAATACATCTCCTAGTATCAGATTTGCGTCTCGGATCAAAGAGAGGCACTATGTATCTATGTGAAAATTTGACTCCCCTTCATTTCAGCCACCGAAAAAACCAGCTCTTGTACAGTTTGGGCATAATCTATGGAATAATTTAACAGGGAAAAACGAGCGTTCCCAGACCGCGATAGATAACTCACTGATAAAGAAACGAGAAGTTATCAAAAAACAGTCTTTCAAAGAGCGCCGTAATATCATGAGTTCACAGTCCATAAATACCTATAGAGCGTGAGAAAGACTCTCTCCTCAGGAAACAGCACAGAAAATTCGAAATATATTTGGTGATGTATCGAGTGTGAGTATTCCGCGGAGTAATGGTGGTGCTGAGCTGGCTTTTAAAAAATCAGATGGTCTTTATTATTTTTCTGGAAAGAATACACCTTGCTATCTTGGAAAAGGTGAGACAGTTTCAAAAAATACTGAAAAAAAGGAAGCTATCCCGGCTTCTGCAAAAAGAGTACAAGTGGAGACTCAATGAAAAATCAATAAGCTTTTGCCATGGAACTGGGGGAAAGGCGATATACGTGATACTCTTCTCAGCTCTCTCGGAGATGGGTATTATGCCAATCAAGATAAAAAAAATAATTGTTGACCAACAGCATGTGCGATTGCTGCGGCACGTTTGGTCAAAGGTTTGAATCCCTATAAACTCCGAGACATATTTACAAGAGCCGCTCCCTGAGCAATGTCATGGGATGCGCCAAGCCGTTTGCTTCAGCCCATGGGTCTGAATGTGCAGTCCCGATCCTCGCTGTCTCCTTCGGATATTGACTCACTTCTTAACCAGGGGAATGTCATATTGGCTTCGGCAACACCCAAGAGTGGCCTCACTACATGAGGTCATATCATCGCACTTACCGGTGCACGAGGTGCAAATCAGTGGGAAAATTCAGACCCAAATATTCGAAATATACAAAAATGACTGGGAATAATATGACCACAAAATCTCATGAATTGATGAGCAAAACAATACTGGATAGTTTCTAGAGGGAGTAATGCTGTAGCTTAGATTTTTTTACTACTCCACCGTCACACTTTTTGCGAGGTTACGGGGTTTATCGATGGATGTTCCGAGCTTCAGTGCGGCATAATAGGCAAGGAGCTGACATGGTACCACTGTCAAAAACGGGAAGAGTGAATCGAGCGTACTTGGTATTATGATGCTAGCGTCTTTATGATCTCCTATAGTATAGACTAATCCTTCTCGTGCTTCTACTTCATGTATAGCAGAAGCGGTCTTATCGTAGAGTGCATCCTTGGGATGCAGGACGACGCTCGGGTGTTTTTTATCAATCAGGGCGAGTGGTCCATGTTTGAGTTCTCCTGCTGGATACGCCTCGGAGTGAATATAGGTAATCTCCTTGAATTTGAGCGATCATTCGAGTGCGATAGGGGATTGGTAGTAGCGACCGAGAAAAAAACAATGTTCATATTGGGCGAGTTCTTCTGCTATTTTCTGAATGGTTGTGATATTGCTTAGCATGGTCCTGATTTGGTCTGGTATTTGCCTAAAGGATTTCAAAATACGAGATTTTGCCAAAACGTCGAGATTTCTTCGTTCACCAATAGCGATAGCCATCATCAAGAGGGCAGTTATCTGAGCAGTGAATGCTTTGGTAGAAGCCACTCCTATTTCTTTTCATGCATGAGTAAAAATCCCTGCGTCAGTTTCTTGAGAAATAGTTGATCCGGGAACATTGACAATACCGAGCGTCATCACTCCTCTATGTCTTGCTTCACGGAGGGCTGCAATAGTATCAGCAGTTTCTCCCGATTGAGAAATAACCAAAAGAGCTGACTCTGAACTCCAAAATTGTTTACTATATCGGAACTCCGAAGCAATCTCTACTCGTGTGGGTATTCCTGCTATTTCTTGCAAAAAGTTTTTCCCCACCAGTCCTGCATAATAGCTGGTTCCACATGCCACGATAATAATCTCTTTTTTTGTGAGGAGTTCTGGCATTATTTGTTTGATGCCTCAGAGCGTGACTTGTTCCGTCTCAAAATTGATACGTCAGCGGATTGTATTTTCTATGACTTCGGGTTGCTCAAATATCTCACTCAACATCGCATGAGCAAAACGACTATCTGTTGTGTCTGCATGAAATATCTCGAGTTTTTGTGCTTCTTTTACAAGTGTTTCTCCTGTAGCGAGCTCAATAGTAAAAGTACCATCACGATTTAGTATGGCGAGTTCTCCATCGCCCATTTGCACGACACTCAGTTCTTTTGCAGGGAAAGCGTGTGGATCAGACGCCACCATAATGCCGTCATCTACGGTGCTCAGGAGAAGCGGAGATCATCGACGAATAGCATAGATGTGCTCTGGGTGTTCTGTGGCGATAATGGCCAAACCATATGTCCCTGTAACTTGTGAGAGTGCCATAAGTATTGCTTTCTTGATATCTCAGACACTTTGAAGACAGTATTCAACCAAATTAGCGAGCACTTCACTATCTGTCTGTCCATAGAATGTGTAGCCAGCTTTTTGGAGTTTCTCCGCCAGCTGTTTATAGTTTTCGATAATGCCGTTATGAACAAGATAAATCATCCTATTCATCGAATAATGGGGATGGGTATTTTCTCGAGTTACGCCACCATGAGTGGCCCAGCGAGTATGCCCAATGCCAACAAATGCTTCCGATTTCTCAGGAATATGGGGAAGAAGATGACCTACTTCTCCTATTTCTCTCACGAGAGTGAGAGTATTGAGAGAGTCAATAGTTACAAATCCAGCAGAATCATATCAACGGTATTCGAGATTTTTGAGCCCTTGGTATATATGATTTTCTGGTGATTTATTCCCTATATATCAGACGATTCAGCACATAGATAAAATTATTAGATGCGAGGAGAATTATAGGAGATTATTTTTTTTCACAAACTAACTTGGTTTGGGTCGGCTCATTTTTTGTCAATTCTCTTTCTCGGAAATTCATTGACTCTCCTCTCAGCGAGACTATACTGAGACCATTGTAATTTTTAACCTTTTCTTTTATGGGACCACAGATTATTATCCAGATAGATGATTCTGTAGAGCATGATCGTGAGGTCATTCATCGCCTCGTTGGCATGGCTATGGGGAAAGTAGATTCATACCTCAAAAAATATGAAAACAAGCCCGACGCAATAGCTCGTATAGAGTTTTTTGTGAAGAAAAATAGCGATGATTCATTTCATGGGAAACTGCATGCCAATATCGATGGACAGATTATCCTCTTTGATCGTGAGAATTTTCGAAAACTGGATGATCTTATCAACCACGCATTTCAACATCTCAAAGAGCAACTCTCTAAGTAATTTATTCTATGAAAAAATTTTCACTTCTTTGTACTTTGTTCGCCGCGACGAATGTACTTTGTACTTTTGCTTACACGAGCAATGACTTCTCAAATGCTACTTATTTAGCCAATCAGGGTACAATCGTTACACAAAGTAGCGATACTCAATATCGACTCGACGATAGAGTGCTTCGTCAAGAAATTATTGGAATGGCACTCAAAATGAAATGAGTTATATTACCAGAGAATTATTCTTGCAAAAAATATTATTCTGATACTACGAACGGTGGTTGGGTCTGCGCGGCGATAGAAATAGCAGCTGATAATGGCATCATCTCTCGAGAAAATGCAAAGGCACGTCCGACAGATTTTGTCACACGAGCAGAAGCGCTCACGATTCTCCTCAAAACTGGCAAAGTATCACTGACTTCACCAAGAAGGGTGACGCAAGCTGACGGGTCAGTCTGGAGTCTCTACCAGGATCTTAAAAAGCTCTGATTCACACAATGGCAGGCAGACATGATGGATTCACTCCCAAATTGTCTCATTATCAATCATGGGGTATCTTGTGAAGATGGTGCGGATTCGAATACTGCAATTGCTCAATTTAGGCCGAACGTCTTCGCACTTCGTTCAGAGGTCTTTGAATTTGCCGCGATTATGTCTGGATTTATTGCGGAAAATAATGCAGGATGAATACTGGATGACCTCGATATACTTCTTCCAAAAATGATAGTGGCACCAAAGACTTCACTCATTTTACAAGACTCAAATCATCTCTCTACTGAGACGATCAGATCTCTTCTAGAAAATGAACCAATACAAACAATCTCAACATCTCCTACAATAGTATTGGTAGTATTCTCGGATCTTGAGTGTCCATTTTGTGGAAAACTTTTTCAAGATGTTCTCGCTCCTGTAATCGCGGATGCTACGATGAATACGGCACTTATCTATAAACAGTTTCCGCTTCCATTTCATACTTATGCCTATGATTGGGCTGTCGAATCAGAATGTGTTGCAAAAAATCTTTGAAGCAACCCCTATTTTGACTATGTACATACCCGTTATGCCGATCAAACTGCATCAGTCTATGATATTGCTCCAGGTCTTACGACGGCTCAGATGGATGCTTGTCTTACCGATGACATCATTGCGCAACGTATCAAAGATGAACTGGCACTCGGAGCTCTTTATGGTGTCAATGGTACACCTACGACACTTGTTATCAATATCAAAACTGGTTACTATGAAATCATAGTCGGAGCATATCCCAAGGAGACATTTGATACAGCTATCACAACTGTGAAAGACCACCAATAAGATTTTTTCATGATTTCTTTCCGCTGAAAACGAGTCATAGTAGAACATAAGACTCATCCTAATAATATCGTGGAAGTATTATTAGCTCTGCGCAATATGAATGCTGCGGGTATCCATGCAGATATTGTTCATGACCCATTTTTATTACCCGACATTCAAAACGCCATTGCAAGAATACTCTCAGCGAAAAAATCGGGGGAACGTGTGATGATATTTGGGGATTATGATGTCGATGGTATCTCTTCTACAGCTGCCTTGTTTCTCTTTCTACGAGATGAGTTTGGTATGGATGTCTCGTATCGACTTCCTCATCGTGTTCGTGATGGGTATGGGATGAAAGAGTATCACATCGAAGAAATAGCCGCTACAGGGTCCAAACTTCTTATCACGGTCGATTGCTGAACGAAAGATATCGAACCGATCAAAAGAGCATGAGAACTCTGACTAGACGTCATCATCACAGATCATCATTCATGCCCAGAAATACTTCCAGAATGTGTCGCTGTCGTCAATCCACGTAGAAAAGATTCTCTCTATCCATTTCTGGGGCTTTCTGGCTCAGGTGTGGTTTGGAAGCTTATACACGCGCTTTCTCTTACCTACTTTTGAGAAGAAAAAACTTATGCGATTCTCCAAAAATATGTCGATATCATATCGCTCGGTACGGTCGCCGACTGTATGCCTATGCTCGATGAAAATCGTACCATTGTACGTAGGTGATTAATGCAGGCGCGAGATTCACATCATCCATTTTTCCAAATCTTTTCAGGCATTCTGAATCGACCTATTGTAACGGAGGAGGATATCGGTTTTTTTGTCTGACCGATGCTCAATGCGGGTGGGAGAATCACGACGCCTTATCAGAGTATCAGTGCTCTCCTCGCCTCATCACTGGATGCCTATACTCGTGTACAGGACTTGATGGTAGTCAATGAAACACGAAAAAGTCTTTCACGCGATGCATACGAAAGAGCCATAGAAGATGTGGATTCTTCTGCGCCATTTATTATCTATATTGATGAAAATCTCGAACACGGACTCCTCGGCTTGGTTGCTGGGAAACTTTCAGAAATGTTTCATCGGCCCACAGCCGTATTTACCATCGATGGTGATCATTATGTTGGTTCCTTGAGGGCTCCAGAGGGTATTGATCTGGTCAAAATCCTCGATGCTTCTTCTGAATATATTCTTCGCTATGGCTGACATGCTGGTGCAGCAGGATGCACTATCATGCGTGATATGATGCCTCAGGCATGTGAGAAGATTCTTCTTGCAACAGAACAATCGTACACAATGCAGGACTTTATTCCCACTTTGATGGTGGATACTGTCTTAGATATGACAAAAATTGATGTTTCTTTTATGCAACAAATTGAGTCTTTGCGCCCCTTTGGGATGGGATTTCGATCACCTCTTTTTATGCTTCATGATATCACAAGTGCTCTTACACCACTTGGATCGACTGGACAACATTTCAAATGGGAGATAGAAACAAAAGGGCTCGATATTATCGGTTTCAACCTCGATGACATAATATCTGAGCTTTCGGACACGCCGGTACATTTAATTGGGAGACTTTCAACACGTACCTGGAGAGATACTATTACTCTCCAATTTCAAGTGATAGATGCCGTGAAGGCATAAAAAAACTTCTGAAAAGAAGTTTTTTTACGGTCTCTATGATTATTTGGTGGGAACGCTGGGAATCGAACCCAGGACCATCACCTTAAAAGGGTGCTGCTCTACCGATTGAGCTACGTTCCCAAATATATCCCCTCATGTGCGCGTGAATATAATAATAAAATTGTATTTGTCTAGTAAATAATAATAAAAAATATTTGACGACTATCAGATAGTATGGTACTGTACTCCAGTAATCCCTTATTTTATGCGAAAAACATTCTTTTTTCTTCTTGCTGCTTCTAGTCTTCTCGGTACTGCTTTTGCATACGAGATGTCTTCTTGTCCAGTCGGTTCTGGTTGTGACAGGTGTTTTCATGATACTCTCCAGGGCACAAATACCTCCACAGGATATCTCATACCAAGAGCATGAGTAAAAGAACAGGTTGATACGGCTACAAGTACTATTTTTGCTGAAGCATTCCAGTGAGTTAGTGTTACCCCCATTGGTGACATCAAGCCAAGCTTTAGTCTCAACGGTGGACCGAGTACTACGACTTGGGCTTGGGCGACTATGAATGGTTCTCTTATCGTAAAATGAACAGTTCCGAGCTCAATAGATTATGTGAGTCCGGTGTATCGTATCAGATATACGACGAAGTCTTATACAGTCGATAGTAATAATCAAAAAAATACTGGTACTGATCTCACCTATAATACATGTTCGTATTTTTATATTGATGCTCCAGTATCACAAGCAACAAATGGTCAGTGTAGTTCTTTGGACACATTTTACGTTTCTAATCCTAAAAATTCTTCTCTTTCTGGAGAGACACTGTGTACAAGGGGAGCATCAAGTAGTGTTACCTATAGTTCTGCAAACGAACGATGGTCTTATACCTGTTATGGTACAAATGGATGAAACAATGATTCCTGTATTGTAGACCTTGATGCAAATACTGATCCATCATGTCGTATCGAAGTCACAGATACGACTGGTACAGTTCCATTTGATTCTTCTTTTTCTTGTTCTGGAAATCCACAATGAAAAACGGCTCTCGTTATCAGCCGAAGTGGTACTATCATCGATGCTTTTGAATGAGATACACAGTCATATACCTTTGATGATTCAGGTACTTATAGTGTTTCTTGTTATCCCGATGTCGTAAATGATCGCTCCAATGTGTGTAAAAAAACAGTTTCTGTCTCTGGAGACTGTGGAAATGGCACAGAAGAATCTGATGAACAGTGTGACGATGGCAATACAGCTTCTGGTGATGGATGTAGTCATACCTGTCAACTCGAATGAGATAATGGTGCTGTCTGTGGAAATGGTGCTGTCGAAACTGGAGAACAGTGTGACGATGGTAATATCGAAAATGGTGACGAATGTACGAGTCTCTGTCAGGACACCGCTCCTGATACTGGGCCTGTTTCTGCACTCTTGGCTACCTTACTTCTCGCTCTCGTGGGTGCAGGATACTCTCTGTACAGAAAAAGCAAGATTGTTGCATAAGTACTCTTCATAAAAAAGAATCTCCAAAATGGAGACTCTTTTTTAGTCCTCTACCTTGCAATAGCTATATCTTTTTCTATAATTCTCGCACTATGCCTCCTAGATTTCTCTCTAAAGATTATACAACCTTTCAATACTACGAATATCGTGGTCTTGATGAATTTTTGAGAGAAAAACTTATACATGAATTTCATATTCATGAAGAGGATATCGAGGACGTTTTTTCACCAACACAGCTTTCAAAATTTGAAACTCGTAAAACCTATCTCTATTTTGCGCTCCAATTTCCGAGCATTCGTCCTGATAATCATCGTATCCAGACTCAACAAATACACGCTTTTGTGAGCAAGAAATTTCTTTTTGTGATTGATGAAGATGGTTTCTCAGCACTCAAAGATTTTTATCTTACTAGGAATAAGCTTGTTACCCGTGAACAATATAATAGTTTTGATCTTTTTTATGAGCTCCTCGATATCTCAGTTGTGAGTATGTTTCAGTTGCTCGACTCTGTCCATTTTCGAGTAAGAGAAGTGGAAGAAACACTCTTTTCTGAAGAACCACACGAGAGTGATCATGTCTCTGAAATCCAAGATATCAAGAAAGCTATTATTAATTTCAAGTTCATCCTCTCTCCACTCTATGAGCTCTTGGATGACATCTTGAGAAAAAATATTACCTTGATTGATGAAGTGAGTCGTGAAGCACTTGATGACTCTCTGGATAAGATCAAAAAACTCAATAATCGCCTCGATAATTTTCGGGAGACGATGAAACTCCTCACGGAGACAAATGAGATGCTGATTGCTCGTAGTACCAATGACAATATCCGACGTCTGACCCTCATCAATGTATTGCTCCTCTGACCGAGTGCTATCGGGGCCTTCTTTGGCATGAATGTGCATTTTGGTTGGATGACTGTTTCTGAAACTCAAAATCTGCTACCTGTTACTGTTGTTATTGTATTAATGATAGTTTCTACCGTTGGGATGTTTCAGTTTTTCCGATATAAGAAGTGGATCTAGTCAGTGTTTATTTCTACTACTTTTTCTCGCGATGTATGTCCGTGGAGTATTGTGATGCGTGATTGAGGGGCTTTGAAAAACAGAGAGAGTGCTTTGATAAGTCCTCGATTTGCCTCACCATCGATAGGTTTTTCGCGGATTTTTACTACCAGTGTTTTTTCTCCGAAGAGATTTTCTACCCATTGGATTGATTCACTCCGACTTCAGGGCTTAATATGGACCGTGATTTTCATCAGTTGAGGATTTAATTGACGAGGGCATACCCTATTATATTTGCGTACTCCTCTCTATCTTTTCCTATAAACTTCGGGTTTTTAAATGAGTAGGCCTGGAAGATGAGTTTTATACTGCGATTCTCTGCCTCTAAAACAAAGGTGAGATCATCAGAATTCAGAGTATTATTATCGCTATTATTATATTTTTTGAGAAGCTCTGCATTGATTTCCCGGAGAGAAAATATGGTCTCTTTTCTTTTTTCCTTGAGCGTTAGCTCTTCCTTATCAACATTTATCATCACATATTCTGGTATTAATACGGTGCCAGTGTCACCTGGATAGTAGCCCCTGATCATATAGAGGGTATCGTAACCTGCCACATTGAGTGGACGATCATAGATGTCGCTTTTCTGAGAGCCATATGTCAGATATTTTCTTTCGTCATTGATGCCGAGAGTCTCTCGCCACTGTATATTGATTGCCTGCGTCACGGCCGATAAGACTGTCCAACGATTCATACCTATATAGGGCTTGTCTTTGTTGTAGGGATTCTCGATCCAATTTTTTTCATCGAGCTTGTTTGCTTCTGTGAGGACACTCGCAAAAAGAGTCTGTATACGTGCACATTTTTCGAAGCCACAGACATACTCAATGCCTGAGTAGATACTATTTTCCAAAGCAGGATCGAGTGAGTCAGAGGATTTTGAGATGATCCCATTATTGAGAATTCACGCTGTTTCGAGATTTTTAATAAGGGCGCTGTATTGTCGATTGAGGGGGAGCTGGTAGACTCACCAAGGACCGACGGATATTAGGAGCGTAATGACGGTTAGTGTCGCAGGAATCACGGTTAGTGACTTGACTTTATTAAAAACGAAATAGAGAGAAATAATTGTGAGCCATATCCCAAATATTACCACAAAATATCGGTTCATCGTCAAATCATATTGATTGATACGTAGTAGAATAGCATATCCGAGCATAGGTATCTGAGGGATAACGACAATAGGAAAGAGTCGACGATAGAGTCACACGGTAATATGCTCTTCCTCGTATGATTTTGAGAAGATATATCCGAGGTAGCCAAAAATGGAGAATCCGATAACGAGCCAGCTGACTTCTCATTTTGGCCAATCAGAGATATTTAAGAGAACCTTGACACTATAAGCGTAGAGGATACAGAAATAGAGTGTCACAAATGGAATAACGATAAAACGGATGACAAAGGCAAAAAATTTATTGGTATCATATTCTCTCTCTCTGACCTCTATTTTTCTTGGGAGGTGCATCAGTCCATAGAGTGGCGCTGCGAGAGCAAGTGCTGTGACAGCCCAATTCTCATACATCTTCCACTCATTGATGAGCGCATTGA
The DNA here is from genome assembly GCA_041660965.1 of Candidatus Gracilibacteria bacterium. Lineage (NCBI taxonomy): Bacteria > Candidatus Altimarinota > Candidatus Altimarinota bacterium. The sequence continues at coordinate 20,303 of JBAZVH010000002.1, forward strand.
GATCAAAAAGTGTCCCTACTGCCCCGATAGCGATACTCCCGAGTGCCATCACGGCCCCTCAGACCAAGCCAGACATCAGAGATGCCCATGCGACTTGTGTAAAATAATTCGTATATTGTATAACATCTTTTTCTTTTTGTGCACGACGCAGGAGAAATGGCGCAAAAAATATCCATGCGATAAAGCCCACGAGATGGAGGATAAATAGTACGATGTCATCATTGAAAAAACCACTATTCGTATCCATATATCGGATAGAGAAGTAAAAACCGATACCATAGAGGATAGGAAGCACTGGCATCCATCTGACATATTTGTTTTCACTATGAGATTCACCAAATATCGCGATTCCCACAGAGAGAAAGAGGGTGACAATGAGTGTCATGATGACACGGAGTATCATATCAGATTCAAGAGCATTAGGATTATTGACCTGATACCATATAAGCCCTGCATTAGCGAGGACTAAAACGGCTGGAATCGGAAAACGCGTCCAGAGTGCCTGGGCGATTTCTCCGAGATTTTTCGGAGAAAAGAAAGAGAGAAAGTTTTTCATAGACTAATAAGTGTAGGTAAGAGGATATATGAGTCAATACCTGATACTTTATTCTTGCTGGACTTTATAAAAATGGTATTGCAATTATTTCCGTCATCCTGTCCGCCTAGGCGGATCGAGGCCTGTCCCGCCAAAGGCGGTGGTGGAATCTTATTCCCGTCATCCTGAACTCGATTCAGGATCTAGGTGATAACTCATACCGATTCGTTCTTGTACTTTTTCTGAAAAAAGTACCGGAGAAGTGAGTGAACCTCACTTCGAGTAGATTACAATATAATGGATCATTCGGGGGACAAAAACTCGCTATAAACCAAGTTCATCGAATATCTTTTTTCATCCCGCTCAGACAGTTTGTCCCCCAAAACCCCATTTCTGTATAGGGTCTTTTATGTGAATTTAATATTTATTACCTTAATCATTCCTTATACCTCCCGACTTTTCCTGAGAGCTCGAGAAGCTCGGCGCGAGTGTACCATTTTTTATGGATAAAGTCATTTGTAAGGAGAGCATGTTCCATTCAGTAGCTAATATATTTTTGATACCATGGATTTGTTTTTTTCGTCGTTACCGGCAGTCCTGCGGCATCTATAATTGTCGAGAGAACGGCGAGATTGCGTACCATATCATCCTCGGGATATTGCTTGATTTCCTCGCAGGCAGCATCGGTAGGGGAGAAAAACTGGCACATAGCGAGGAGTTCTTTATAGACGACATTTTTCCATGGTTCGACATTCGCTGTCCATCCTATTTTTTCCGGAGTCCAACCGTTTTTGAGGAGCCACGAGACATCGGGGGAATAATTCGCTTCCACGTAAATATCCGTGAGCGGAGCCAGTGGTGTCTCAGGTTTGATAGGGATAAACCCGCGCTCGGGATCAGTCGGGACGAGATAGACTGGGCCACGAAATTCTGTTCCGAGACTGCCGGAATTGACGTATGGCTTGATATGATCAGGTACTTGAGAAAATTCAGTGGGTCCGAGCGGTGCTTCCGCAGTAATACCAAAATAATTCACAAAATTTTGTGCGAGATTTGGTCTTTTTTCGAGATGTCCTTCAGCGACATTACAACCATTAAATCGTATACTGCCTCCAGGAACAAACGTATTGGTTGGAAGCTCGTAAATCGATGCCGCGATATAGTCACGGTCCACTCGCGGATCATTGGCATAGAGCGCACCATTGATATTGGGTGCTTGATTGATATAGAGTCCGACACTATTCCCATGACCAAAATATTCGAGATGCTCTATCGGCCCATTTTCTGCGACATACGCTCGCATCGCACTGATAAATTCATCTCCGCTATGCACGGTATAGCGCTTTCCATCATGTGTTTTTGCGTAGGTATCGGCTGCTCTTTGAAACATCGACCCTGATGGTCCACCTTCACCGATGATTATTAGGACAGGTTTTTTTGTTGTCACTTCTGCTGTCGGAGCGATGGCCGACGAAGTGAGATTATTCCCACAACTGGTGAGAAGAAATGCTGAACAGAGAAGAAAGATCAAAAACGGTTTCATAGCGTTTATTTCTTTGCCCAGTGTACTCCGAGGTAGACAAGCGGCGTCGTCATCACGGACATGCAGCACTTAAATATCCAGTAGGGAAGGATAATGCCCCATATCATCGCATGACCAAAGGTCGCAGTAAAAAATGCCAAGTAGACAAACGTCGTGGTATCGACAAATTGTGAGAGGATATTACTGATATTTGAACGAAGACCGAGATTGCCTATCTTATTTCGTAGGCGTGCGAAGATGACGATGTCGAGCAAATCAGAGAGTGCGAAAGCGATAATGCTGGCGATAGCAATACGCGTTGTCTGATGAAATATCTGATCGTATGCTGCTTCTGAACCAGAGAATATCTGACTCGCGGGGAGCCATGTCGAGAGTATAGAAAACCCAATCAGCCCCACGATACATCCGAGACCAATACGATACACAGTCTTTGCCATCTTTTTTCCATACACTTCGATGATGATATCGTTGATAGAAAATATCAGTGGCAGAAGGAGTATCGCGACGCTGACTTTGAGCTCTTTTATAAATATCGGTCAAAATCCAAAAGAGATATGATCGCCAAGCGGCACGGTTTTGATACCCAGTATTTCCGAGAGGAGGATACAGAAGATATAGATACCGACGAGGATCATCAGTTTTTGTTCTGATTTTTTTGGTTGTACGTGTTTGAGAGACATAAAAGGGAGGGTTAGGGAAAGTTTAATTAGTTTTGTTGGCTTAGTTTGTTATGAGTGAAGAGTTTTAGCAATAACTCATTTGAGAATTGGTGTTAGGTTTATTGAACTATAAAATTTTATATCCGGGAGTCGTGATAGCGGTATCCATTCTGCCAGTTTTGCATATTTTTTCTCATCTGCATCAAATCCTTCTGTTGAGAGTTCTCATCCTATGATATGTGCCGTGTAATAGAGTGCAATAGTTTGTGCGTGGATTCATTTTGTTCTCCAGGTAAAAAAACTATTCTCGCAAGTAACGAGAGTATCGAGTTCTGCCTCGTATCCGGTCTCTTCTTTTATTTCTCTCAAAAGACCTTCTTCCGGTGTCTCACCCAAATCAATGCCACCGCCAGGGAGATCATAACCATCCCATTGCGGGGAAAGGAGGATAGTATTATCACGGATAATAATCCCATACGCCGTAGGTCTCCATCGCAATTCTGCGATTGGCACCTCATGATGATGTCCATCTCGGTCAACTGTTGTGACGTGTGTCTGATTCATGGAAGCCATTGTATGAAAAAATAATAAATTAAAAACAATTTCAATTTCCGTTTCCGTCATCCTTTCCCGTCATTCCTGCGTAGGCAGGAATCTACCCCGTTTTCCGTCATCCTAAACTTGATTCCGTCATTCCAGCCAAGTCTGAGTTTATCGAAGACGCGAGGTGGAATCCAGGTGATAACCCATACCGATTCGTTCTGATACTTTTGGCAACAAAGTATCCAAAACTGCCGAAAGCACATAAACTCGCTCGCCAAATCTTCATCTCTTTTCTGTCATTCAGGACGCTCAAACAGTATGTGCTCTCGGACTCTCGTTTCTGTTTATGAGGAGAAAAATAGGATAAATCACACTCTTATTTCCCCCATATCCACGAAAGTGCCTATCTATAAGCGATTCTCACGTATAACTATTTTATACAAAGTGGTCGTTTTGCTCCATTTAAAGGCAAAATCGCAGTTTTTTTCGTCATTTTTTAGAGGATTTTCAGAAATGGCTTCTACAAGCCAAAAGGTGGCGATGAAATTCTCTTTCACGCATAAACCCTGTATTTATGCAAGAGATGCTAGACTGACTTCATCATGGTTTTCATATATAATAGCCGTACAAACTGTTCTTGTGCTTTTGGCAACATTGACTCACTGATTGGAGAGAAGTGTAACGACTTCTCACCGCATTTCAAATAAAAATACAGAGAGAGGGAATTGGTTTACCATTCTCTTTCATTGTTTTTCTATCGATGTCATCTGTTCTCCGCTCATTTTTTCTCTTGGAATTTCCGAGGTAAGGAATGAGCGGGGTAATCGGATTATACGATACGAAGCTGGGTGAAAATGCTTAATTACCGAAGGAAAGTCAAGGCCTCCGCTTCCTGTTTTTGTCGGGGTATGTTCTGTCGTACAGAACGCCTATGTATCCTAGATTCAGCAACAATAGATATTTATATCCTTCTGCTGTAGTCTACGAACACGCAAGAAGTTGTCCGATCCCAAGTTTATTACCAAATAACTTGGGATTTTTTTTGTTTAAAAATATACTTCTACGCTGCCAGTAAATCCTCCGCCAACCTTGCAGTTTGTTTAAAAATATACTTCTACGCTGCCAGTAAATCCTCCGCCAACCTTGCAGTTTGTTTAAAGATATCTGATGTGTGTGATCTGTAGTATTGTTTCTGAGGTGCATTATATGGTGTCTCAGTGAGGAGTGCCGCGATGCTCTTATATGTTGCAGTTGTGTAGTGTGTTGATGTGTATTCGGAGGGGATTTTTAGGAGGGGTGGGATTTGGAAAAATGGTGCTGTCTTAAAAGCAGATCCGTCAGCGAGTTTTTCGAGTTTTCCTTCATAAGCTACCACATATACGTTGCTTCCTACGAGAAAAAGTATCTGAAATACAGCAGACTTTGCAGTAATCTGAATTCGGAAAAATCCTCCTCGTGAAGTATTTCTTGCGTGAGGGAATGTATGGACGATATACTGTTGTGCCAGTGTGGAGATTTCTTGAAGCGTTCTCGTGTGTTTTGCTATGGTAGCAATAATCTGTGAAGCGGCTCATTGGATACCAGTGAGGACATCAGAAAGCCCAATAATAGAAGGAACGACGGCACCGATACCATTTGCGTGTCTATAATCACTTTCGAGTTCTTGCATACGTCCGATACCCATTGGCATATCTACCATTGTATTGGATACTTCATACAAGACACATTCCGACGTGATAGGCATTGAGAGTTTTGTATCAATATGGCGAGTCATCTGATTCGCTTCTCCCAGGAGGGATTGTAATTCTTTCATAATTCATAAAGAAGTATATCTTTACTGATTATTTTGCAAGAGCCAATTTTTTATTCCGCTACTTTCATATCTACGATAGCATCCACTCCAAAAGTCATTTCCTCATCGGTTTCAGTATCATACCCGATTACGCCGAGAAAAAATGCATCGCCCGTGTCGATTTCATCGATACTGTACGGCTTAAATGTGTGTTTGCTTTTGCGACCAGACATCTTATACGTTATCGTGATGATATCGCCATTTTCTATCGCGAGTCTGAGGAGATTCAGGATGCCTTTTTCTGGTTCTGGTTGGGATGATACAAACCCCCCATGCCCCCCTTGACAGGGGGGAGGATTCCCTTTACTCCCTGCTTGTAATCCTCGGACAAAGTCCGCGATTTTATCATCGAGGATAATATGCGACGCACGGAGAGGGCCGACGAGAGAGAGTCCTTCGAGGGTTCTCGCGCGGCTCAGGGCGACGTAGGCCTGACCATGGGCGAAGAGTCCACTGGCTGGGTCGATAACGACCGTATCAAAGGTTTTTCCCTGGCTCTTATGGATGGTTACCGCCCAGGCGAGTTTCAGAGGCATCTGTGCGAAGGAACCGATTTTTTCGCTATCGAGTTCATTTCACGCAGTGGTGTATTTGGTGATTTTCCACGTCTGTGTCGAGACGATGACTTCTTCGCCTTGATTCGGTCCCTCGCTGAGGATCTCGACGAGGACGGTATCGTCTTCAAATCCTACGACTTTCCCCATCGTACCATTTGCCCAGCCAGCATCGAGATTATTTGCGACAAACATCACTTGTGCATTGACCTTGAGACGCAGATGTTCCTCGGTCGGATGTTCTGATGGTCGGAATTCTCCCTTTATTTTTGCAGAAAATGTGTGGATTTTCCCGGGCAGTTTCGCGAGGGCTTCATCGTTGATTTCTTGCACGCGCGCATTGCGACCAGCGAGATAGATACTTCCTTCGGGGAGATTGGCGAGTTCACTCTCATCGATAACGCGCTCATTTATCATCCTGAGTTCTCGGTCTCAGAAGGTGCGATTACGAAACGCATTCAGGAGCGCGATAAAGGTGTTATCTGATTGTCGGTAGACTTTCTCCAGCTCACAATAATACATATCGTGAATTTCCTGCATCACGTGACTATCGAAGAAATACGGGCTCGGATAGACACTGCCAAAATGCTCTTTTTCGCTCACCTGGACGATAGGCGGGAGCTGATAGAGATCACCGATAAATATCATCTGTTTTCCACCAAATGGTTTGGAATTATCGAGCAGAGTTTTCAAGAATATATCGATACAGTCGAGGAGATCGGCACGCACCATCGATATCTCATCGATAATGATGGTGTCAAAAAAACTATACATCCCCGCGAGTCCTGCCTTCTCTGCTTTTTTAGCTTTTTTCTTCGCCTCCATCACAGTGACTGTCGTACTAAATCCGAAAAATCTGTGAATCGTCATGCCTTCGATATTCAGGGCTGCCACGCCGGTTGGTGCGAGCACGGCGACTTCTTTTTTGGTGGTTTTTATAAAGTGTTTCAGGAGTGTCGACTTGCCGGTCCCAGCTCGACCAGTGAGAAATATGGTTTCATGGGTATGCTCCATTCGCTCGAGAATGGCATCGGCGAGAGCGTCAAATCAGAGAGTAGGATATTCTTCAGTTATAGACATACGTAAGACCAATTTTCAAGCAAATTACTTCCTTTTTGAGAGATTTTTAGACTCTTCAAGAGAAGAGTACCACTCTATGAATTTTTCGTTTTTTACAAGGACGTTCGGCGACAGGAGAATTATTTGACATTCTGAAAATAGTTTTATTATACCGTCCATGATAACAACAAAAAGAGATACCTTAGAGTCTACTTGTCTTCCTTCTCTTCCTCGAGCAAAGAGGTCGGATATTATCAATGCTGCTGGGAGTATCTTAGCTGGTCTCCAACTTTTTGCGCAGTCAGACATAAACAAACTAAAACGAGTGTTCCACTGGTGAATAACTCGTGCTCTGAGAGTTCCTTGACTCTTTTGTGAAATACAGGATATTGTCCGACGTAATCGAGAACAAGTCATCTGTTTGTTGCGTTGCGAAAGATGTATGTCGGGGAATATACAACTGGCTAGCACCATTGTTGATGAGATACTAGCATTGACGCCTACTGAAGTAGAGTTTCGTGATGTTTCTCTGGAAGAGAGCGTGCCAGCTTCGTCCTTTGATATCAAAGATGGCCCCAGCAGAGAACAAGAGTATACCCCACTTGTATGTGAATGACAAGAGAAGACGTTTACACTTGTTCAAGGGGGGATACTGAGTATATGCCCGAATGATGCTGGTGAGTATACAATTCAGATAAGTATTGGTTGAGAAGATAAAACACCTGATTCATGCCATCGATACGAAGCTGATGTAGATGTTTCTGGAGGAGGATGGGTGACCATTTATAATCAATATAACGAGATAGAATGGTGATATGCATTTAATAGCCACACATAAAAGGTTTCTATTTTTTAAAACTTGGTAGAATACCCGCATGTCTCGATTTCGCACCTACCTCGAAAACACGTTTCATCTGACTTCCACGGAGTCGGAGGAAGTGATGAGCGCACTCGTGAAGCCACTCAAAAAAAGTATTCGTATCAATACGCACAAAATCAGCCGTGCGGATTTTATCCTCCATGCTCGTGAACAAGGATGGATATTGACTGAGACGGATATCCCTGAAGTCTTTCTCATTGATCGTGAGGATACTTCTCTCGCTCTTGGGCGAACGCTCGAGCACCAAGCGGGATGGTTTTATATCCAAGAAGTAGCGGCGGCACATCCTCCATTTCTCTTAAAAAGAGAAATAATGAAGAATGAAAAAAGCTCTCCCCGTCATTCCAGCCAAGGACGAATGCAATGAGGACGCGAGGTGGAATCCATTCCTGTTTCTGATACAAACGATGACATGGATCCTCGGATCAAGTCCGAGGATGACGGACTTCAGGGGGGAACTATCCTCGATATGTGTGCCTCTCCGGGTGGGAAGACGACACAGTTGGCAGATTATTTTCCTGAGAGTCTCATCATCGCCAATGAAGTCAATCGCTCTCGTACGCCACAACTCTTCGATAATCTCGACAGAATGGGTTACGATAACGTCGCTGTTGTCTCGTGCGATGGGCGTTTTTTCCAAAATTTTCCTGAATATTTTGATACTGTACTCCTCGATGCTCCGTGTAGTGGAGAGGGGACGGCGTTCCGTGATAGCTCTGTGATTGATCATTGGCATGAGAAAAATATTCATCGTATTGCGAAACTCCAAAAACAACTCTTTGAGACAGCGATGACTATCGTAAAACCAGGAGGATTTATCTCATATTCGACGTGTACGCTGAATAAGGAGGAAAATGAAAATGTTATTCTTCTTTCAGAAGAAATACAAAATACAAAAGACAAAGTACAAAATGAAGGAAATATTGGTTTACATGACACACTCAAAACTCAAAACTCAAAACTCAAAACTTCAAAAAGTGGAGCCAATATGTTCGAAAAACTTTTTGAGAAGCGCTTTTGGCCACATATCGAGCATACAGGTGGTTTTTTTGCTTCTATTTTTCGGAAGCAATCTGCAGAGATTCTTCCGCATGAATACCCACTCCTTCCTTCTCAATGACAAACCCCATTTGTACGACCTGCGACCAGGGGGGAGCGAGAGACGGTGGAACGATTTACCGTAAAACATCTCAAAACAGAACTCAAAAATACCCACCTTTTTATTTCCAAGGATGGTGTGTACGCGAATCGTCATAATCTCGGGCCACTGATGCAGTATTTTTTCTTCGTGCATGCTGGGGCAAAGATAGGGACTTTGAAGGGCAATGTATTTACTCCCACACAACATCTCTGGTGGCATCTCGAGGAGACAGCGCAGATACCAGTTATTATCCTAGACGACAAAGAATATGCTACCACAACACATGAGGATGGTTACTATACATGCACTCGTGGAAGAGGTATTATTGGCATAGGCCAAGTATTAAAAGGGAAAATATTGACAAATCTATAAAAATATAGATTATATCTTTTATGGAATCACAACCACGAACTATAGCTAGTGTCTATAAACAACAACCGTGAAATATAGCTGATGCCTATATTCCAGATTATTCTAAGGGAATTGTATATACCCCAGATACACTTACTACTCGGGGGTATAGAGAATATGTGGCGTCTAGAGTTCAACGAGTTCTCGTGCTCGGTGGGACTCACGTGGATTGCAATTGTTCTCCGATTTTCCAGGAAGCACATACCGAGGCGTACCTGCCAGTCTGAAAGATGGGTTTTATTGATCCACTTCAGATATACCGTATTTCACGGAGGCATTTTCGTGTACGACCCAACGCTTGTCTTACGTATCCCAAATTGTCGAGTAATGACTATGCTCAGGCGCAAGAATATATCCAATCATTGTACCAACTGGCTATACAAAAATGATGCAAACAAATGTATTGGGCATATGTCCCAATATCTGAGATGGTCCAAGAACAATTTGCTCTAAAAAATCGACCAGTCGTCGAAGTACAACCAGGTATGTATATTCCTACTACGACTCGTGGAGGAACCTATAGAACATGAGGACCAACGACAGAGATATCCACCAAGCCAGGAAGAATAGAAAGAGTCCCTATTTATTTACAGAGAGATTTTCTCAATCTGAAACATGTTGCCACACTCCCACGAACAAATAAAGAGGAAATACAGAAGTATCTTATCGCGAATTTACCCAATATCTTCCAGTTTTCTGAATAGTTTTAATATAAAAAAAGAACCTCTCTTTTTGCTCCCTCTGTCACACAGTGTGTTCGGCGACGATTGGCAAAAAAAGAGGCTCGAAGATATGTTCCATACTCATATCTCATGTTGGACCATTTCCTACGGTGCTTTTGGGAGATTCACCAGCTCCTGCATTCTGTTCTATCCGAAGACAGAGAGAGTGTGCAAAAAAACGTATCTATTGTTAGGACGTATGGCGACACATAAAACAGTTCAACAATCATATTAAAGCATATAATTGTTTACTTGTCAAATATATTACGAAAAAAATCTAATCCTTAGAGATACGCTCGTACGTATTATCTCATAGCTCTTATACAAATTAACTCAATTCCTGCCTCATCTCTTCTGTTTTTGTGTCCAGTGGCAGCCCTCGTCAATATTTTTTCTAATTCTTGCATTTCGTGAATCGAAGGTACAGATCTTGACGGTCATGCCTTTTGTTTCGGAATTGTTTTTCATGGAGTATCTTTTCTCATTTCTTCATCAGTCATGCATCAAGACAAAAGTCGTATATCTTCTAATATTTTTCCGAGCGATTCAGAATGTCAGTTAGATAGCATTTTCTTCATAGCAGCTTGCCTCGTACTCGTATACCAATTCTGATTTCAATCCACATCAAGACAGCAAATATAATCCACTTTTTGGCAAGTGCTTTTTGCAACATCTCCTATTGATCAGAGTACAACATGCACTTCAATTTCTCCGGATTGTAATAAAAACTCATTCATAAAAGATATTTTAATGGAGCCATCCGCCTAGGCGGAGATTTGAACCTGAGACCAGCGAATGCCTTGATCGGCATTCCGCGTGGCAATGGGCGAGGGTGAAATACCTTAAATGGAGCTCTAACATGGGCACATAGTTGAACTCTTTTGATCAAGTTTATAGAGAACTATGATAGAGTAAGGGAAAAGCATCTTCTCACGGAACAATTTGCGTTTAGTCATTATGATTAGTTCACTCATTCTCAAATGGTTGCACCCTTTTTATATAAAAGAAAATCACTATTTTATATATTCCAATAGGGTAATTGAAATAGTGTCTTTCTCTCTCATAAATTAACTTTCTAAATATCAAAAACTGTTATAATGATTATTATCTTATTTTACTATGACCTCCATCAAACAAATCAATGCAAACAGACAGAATGGTAAGCTCTGAGGAGTCAAAACTCAGCAAGGGAAGGATATCATAAGGACCAATGCTTTAAGGCACTGAATTACATCAAATTTACTCATTGATCCTCAGGAGCAAGCCATATTGGATCAGATTGAAGAGACTCTCATAGAGGAATACCAACCTATAGGTAGTATGGAACACTTTTTAGTACACAGAATCGCCCTCTCTATGTTTAGACTTCAGAGATGCTCCAGACTTGAGGACCACTATTTCTTCACCGCAAATGAAGAACATCAGAAGTGACAAATAACGGGGAGAGTACTTTCTGAATCAGAGCTCTGCGAATAACTATTTCTAATATGAAACCAACAAAACCAACTAAGTATGATATAGGTACTTCTCAAATGAGCGGATTTGAGATTTTATCACGGTATGAGACAAGTATACTCAATAATATGTATAGATGCGTACATGAGCTTCAGAGGCTACAATCTGAACGAATAAAAGTTGACCATACATAAGCGGTTTTTTGTAGCATCTCATTTACATAAGATAAAAACTTGTATTATCCTGTAATGTCATACATAGAGAAACATCTCCTACAACAGGAGGAAATTAGGTTCACAACTACACCTTCTAAAAGGCGTAATATTTTTATGTACGCAACAATTTTCTTTATTTTTTTGATGGGCGTGATAATGTTTTTTACAGATGCATGGTGGCTAACAATATTATTTATATTTTTTGTCATAGTACTTCTATTCTATACATTTCCTATCCATTATGAGGAATATTCTGTTACAAATAAACGAATAGTTCTTAAATACTGATTTATCCGTACCCATGCAACAGAGATTATGGCAAAAGATATAGTTACTATGAGTATCAATAGGGGAATTTTTGATGTATTTTTCAAATCAGGACAGATGGTCCTCATAACCAATAGTTGAAATAGGATATCGTTTGATTCAGTCGATAATTATGAAGAATTCAGGAGTGCAATTTATGCTCTTCGTGAAGATAAAGAAAGATAAATTGGGTTTGTTTGGTAATATTATGTTAATTGTTATAATCTGATAAATCCTATCGGCATGACTCCTGAAAATAAATTTCATCTATGTAATCCTCAAAGGCTACCTAAGTCTAAAGATGGTATAAGTCTTTGGAAGGGCAAGAAAATGACCTTTCCTTCTGGTAAAGCTAACACTGAGGATGAAGATGAAGACATTGAAGAGACTACTGAAGAGAAAAATTACATTTTCATGAGGCGGACATTGGCAGAAAGTTTATGAAAGGGGAGGGAGGTCTATTCTGCTAGATACAGTGATAGATTTTTAACTAAAAGAAAAGAAATTAACCAAAAACCAAAGATTTATATCAAATCGAATGTATTTAACTTGATCAAGACCTGAACACCATTTTTTGATGATCTGAAGCTAAAAGCTGTGAAATTTGATCCATTACTGAAGCAATATATTTTTGTTCAAAATGTTGAGGATTTCCATATTTTTGAGAGAAAAATAGAGGAATTTATAAATGAGGAGCCAGATTGGAAACAGACTGTAGTTTTGATTAAGGATTTCGAGATTTTCACCGCACAGGACAGAAAAGACAGTAACTATCTATACGCAGAGGGGGGAAGAAATGTAGATCTAAATATCAAGATTTTTCAAGATGCAAATCCTGAAGAGATCCTAGAGGTTTTTAGAAACCTTGGCATACCAAGCGAAAATATAATTCAAAGTAATACAAAAACATTTACTATCAAATCGGGAAGTATTGATGAGGATGCCTTGGAAATAATCTTTCAGTGTTGTGATTCTTTGGAGCGAATCGAAGGTAAATCTATATATGAAATTGGTCCAGATGGTCTGATGAAAGCTATAGAACTCCCCTATTATCCAGAGGTTGATATGACGACTACCCCTGAGAATATCGCTTGTGTTATAGACTCTTGAATTCAAAATATAGATTCCTATCAAAGCATTATTGATACCACGCCTTGAATAAATTTTGCCTGCAATTATGGAAATCCATTAGAAGATGCGATGGCTCCTTGCGGAGGACATTGAACTTGTGTTGCTTGAATTGTTGCATTTGGTAAACAAATTTTCAGAAAAAAACAGAAATTGGACCCAATTTGCAAAATTTGTTCTATCAAAATCACTATTCCTACATTTGAAGAAGATGAAGTGATAAATAAAATGATAGAACTTCATACTAGCTTCTGAGTTAGTGTCTTCAATCTATCATTTGGAGAAAAAGGAGCATCAAAAGATAATCAATATCCAAATAGTTTTACTAGTAAGTTGGATGAAATCATGCATAGATATGACTTAATATGTGTTATTTCAGCATGAAACCTGAAGTACCCCCCAGAAGAGACCAAAACTAAATTGTATGATAATTATCCTCGTATATGGCAGAGTGACGAGGCAAATATCCCTCATTTGGCATGTAGTATAAACTCCTTGGTGGTTGGTAGCCTTTGACACTGGAAGGATGAATTTTGAAGTGATTGAGACTTTTTTGTAACTTCACATTCCAGAAAGAGCCATATATCTATACTAGATAAAAGGCATTGATATTGGCATTATTCCCAGAAACCTGATTTGGTAGTGTTTTGAGGGGATAAACTTCAAAATAAACCGTTTTATACATTTTGATCTGAGGGGTCTATTGTAACAACTGCATGAACTAGTTTTGCAGCACCCTACGTCACTCACTTACTTTTACTTCTAAAGGATTTATATAGAGATTTAAGAATGCAGACCCTAAAAGCTCTAATCTTATTGAATACAACTGTTCCATCAAAATCTATTTGTGATTATTATTTCAAGTGACATGGTATTTCTCATAAAAAGATATATGGAAACTGATTTTTGTGAGAACATTGAGCAAACTGAGAAGAAGAGGTAAAATTACTTTATTCTAATGATGATTGTGTAAACATTATTATTGAAGATGAGATTGATTTTTCAAATTATGACGCTAAAAAATGATTTCCATTGTGTACCTGGAATTTGAAAATACCAAACCTTGAAGATTTAGTAAAATATAATAATAGAAATAGTATAGCAATTAAGGCTGTGTTGTGTTATAGCCCGCATATAAACAGTGAAGGAGAAATTTATTCAGACTATAATACCTGTCATATATGATTCATGATTCATAGCTGAGGAGCCACTTTAGGGGAAATAAAAACGCAACCAGGAGTGAGTAACCTGGAGGCAGAAAATATGGGAAACATGGACAAAAAGACTTGGTCTGATACACCAGGAAGGAATCAAATGTGGAATAATGCACAAATGAAATTTTTTAGAATCAATAGAAAAAACTATAAAACATTTGTGGATTGATGAATTCAGATTACAATAAAGTCACGTATTAAGGATAGTAAGGAGGCTGAGGAATACTACAAGAGAGTAGGGAGACAGACATTTTCTCTTGTGCTCCAGATTAAGGATGAGTGAATCAAGGAGGCATGAGAGGTATGAATACTATATGAATCGATTAAGAGTCTTAACAACTTAAAATTGGCAAATGATGTAAGCTTAATTGCAGAAGTGCACTAAATTCAAGATTATGATCTTCGACAAAACACATAAAAATGTACAAGATGTTTATAGTCTTCTTCGTGATTCTAAAAGATCTAATGGGGGAAGTAACGATATTGGCAGTGTCAAAACTCCCAATATCTCCAATTCAATCTTTATTACAGATTTTCCAAGTCCCATTAACGATGTTTTTCATATAGGTAAGAATGGATATAAATTTTCTGATATTGTTTTGCCAAAAGAAATAGAAGAAGAGATACAGAATATTGTATTTGAACACAAAGACGAAGATTTTTTTGTGAGTATGGGCTTGATGCCAACAAATAAAGTTCTTTTTTATGGTAGTCCATGATGTGGTAAAACCATGCTCACTTATACCCTGGCACAAATGTTAAGAAGAGAGCTTAAAATAGTTAACTTATCTAAGCTAGTTTCTTCACATCTCTGAGAAACTAGCAATAATTTAGCTAGCATTTTTTCTAAGTACGGGAATAGAGACACGGTCCTCTTTATTGATGAGTTTGATGTAATTTGACGCCTAAGAGGTGACACAGGTAATGATCATAATGAAATGAAAAGAATTGTTAATACTTTACTTCAACTTATCGATTTTTTCCCATCAGAAGGATTTTTGGTTTTTGCTACTAACAGTATAAAAATTATTGATGAAGCCCTTCTAAGAAGATTGGATAGAGTAATTGAAATACCATTGCCCAATCCATCATGAATACAGAAATATTTGAAGTTAAAAATGGCTCGGTATAATGATTTGATTGGAAAAATTGACTACAAAGAATTATCCAAAAGCTATTCCGGCTCTTCATTTAGTGAAATACAAAGACTTTTGCAGAAAAAAATAAAAAATAAAGTTATACAGCAAAGAAAGAGCGGGGTTATAGTGAAAATCAGAACAGAAGATTTAGAAAAAAATCAGGAATAATTTTTAGTCTTGCAAAAGTTGTTTTTTGGCTATCATAAACAAGCCAGAATCTTATTTATTTAACTTACTTTTTTAGTGTACTCATAGACAATAGAAAGGGGGGATTATATCCTCGCCTCCTTTGCTGTCTATGACACTAAATGAGTAAGATTCTGGCGAATCAATGAGGATTGATCTCCCCTTTGTTTTCGCCAGAGCTCAAAATAAAACCCTTTTGGCACTTTCTTCGGAGAGTGCTTTTTATAAAAGAAAGCCTCTCTATTATCTTCTTACTTTCTATTTATGAAAGATAGGCATGTAGCAGGTTTCTTGGCTCTATTCCTTTGAGGTATAGGGGTCCATAAGTTCTATATTGGTAGGATATGACAGGGTTTTCTCTATTTAGCATTCTGCTGGACCTACATCCCCCTGATATTCTCTATCATGGATGCTATTTATTACTTCAGATTCAAGTCAAATGAGGAGTTTACTAGTAAAGTATGCCCAGCACCTGAAAACAAGGCTCCTAGAGTCAATAAACTGGATGAGCTTAAGAAACTCAAAGAATTACTGGATATGAAAGCTATCTCAAAAGCTGAGTTTGAGGCTGAGAAGAAAAAAATTATTGCAGAGTCTCCAGCAAAATACACCTCCCAAAAGCCTCTCTTACAAAAAACAGAGATCAAAAAAAGTTCACTTCATATCAGTGATAAAAATTCTTGGATAGTTCTGGGATGTTTTTTGTTGTGAACGCTGATTTTCTTGGTTATTGTGGTAAATAAAGTGAATCCAGGCGGTAATACTCAAACACCTAACACAATAGGTTACACACTGATCAAGGATCCAAATCATTCAACAAGGGATCTTTGTAGAAAAGAGCTTGAAAAGAGAATTAAGAACATGAGTCAAACCGAAATTGCTTTTGAAGATATACGAGCGTATAATAATAAGTATGTTTTAGAGTGACTGATTCAGAAAAAATGACCGATTCCTTCTAGAAAGACCTATAGCCAGAATCTCCTAAATGATGCTAACTGTTTAGAAAAAGAGAAATCCGTTTGTCATCTCACGGCACAAACCGTTTATAATTGTGTAATACCATCAGACCAAAATTGAGTAATAATTGGTCCAACTGTCCTGAAATTTGATATGGCTGAATAATTTTATAGCTTTCTCAAGAAGATACATATACTACTAAATTGTTGGAACACCTATTCTCTCCATTTCTATTCACTTATTCGTGGTGTTTAAGTGAGTGAAGATAGAGCGAGTAGGTGTTGCGATTTTAACACCACACATATGCAAACACCACACAATACAAAGAGTTGAGATAAAAATAAACTCTCAAAAACTACTCCATCTGGGAAAGCAGAGCATGTATTTGCATACATGCGAAGAAGTACTAAAAAAGAAGAACAGTCAGAGAGTCTTTTGCAACAAGCAGAAGGTATCAAAAATATTGCTAATACACTTAATATTAGCCTCAATGATATTCGTTTTTTTACGGAATCACGAAGTGGTTTTGAAAATAGAACCAGACAAGAATGGAATAAAATGATAGCAGAAATAGACGAGCTTGGAAAAAGGGGTGAAAAGTGTACTTTATTGTGTAGAGATAGTTCTCGTTTGTCCCGAAATTCTAAGGATAATAGAGCTATTGCTGATAGGCTTTTCTGAGATAATGATTTTTATAAGAAACCAGTTATTGAAAATATCTATATGCTGGATGACGGTGTGAGTTTGCTTTCATGGGACCGAAGAACGGATAAAGAGTCGATTATATCCGAATTGCACAATAATTATATGTCGAGCCTCAGTACGAAGAAAAAATCACATGTGGGGAAAATAATAAAACTTGAGGCTTGAGAGTATACTATGAAGGCACCTTATTGACTTAAAAAAGTGAATTACAAAGGGAATCCTCGTGAGCACAAAAAACAATCCACCATCCTTGCACAGAATGAGCTTATGCCCCATATAAGAAAAGTTTTTGAGATGAAAGTGGCATGAAAGACCGCTAAAGAGATGTCTAAATATCTGAAACAATACGGAGGATTTTATATTAGTTCCAAGAAAATTGTAGAGACTATTATTTCAAATACTGTATATAAGGGGTGGTATACTGATCCAGCTTCAGAGAGGGTTTTTAAGATAAAGTTTTGGGAAGAGAAAACGCCCATTGAGGAATCATTATGGCAGAAAGCAAATGATACAGTCTGAAAGCGTGGAAATGGTTTTTGAAAATGACAAAATGAGCATTTGTTTGTTGGGAAAATCAAATCTGATATATGAAGTACTTTTCAAGTCTATATTGCAACCTGAAAGACATGAAAAGGGAAACATTATAATTATAAATGAACTACGAAAAATAAAGACTGAGAAACTACGAATATTTACATATCTGAGACAAATATATTGGAATATTTGGTGCAAGAGATTAGAAAAGTTGCAGATGCAATTATGTTAAGAATTCAGCGTATAGAGGAGGCTATTATTGTAAGAAATCTCCATGAATCTTTGAAAAAAGAAATCAAAATGATTCCTGAGATGGTCGATATGCCAGACGAAGAGTTAGATATGCATGTAAATAATCTTATTTTGGAATTTGAGAACTATATCACAGGTAAAGGTATCTCTGCTCCACTGTCGGGGTTAGGTGCTCTGTTCTTTGACTTTTGGCAGTGGAAAACAGGTAGAAATTATTCTCAAGATGAAAAAAATATTGTTGACCTTTGACTCACGAAAGATAAGGTCCAACGCATCAATGATGATCGGTTTGGTCATACGAAAGATCTAAGAGCTCTTTTAGAAACAAAAATACAATTGAGGGATGAGATCATATCAGAAAGTCTAGGGTCTTCTTCATATCTTCGAGACCTACAAAACGAGCTAGAATTACAGCAAAAGGGGATTGACCAATTACAAGAACAAAAGAAACAACTTGAAAAGGATTTAGAAGGCGTATACGAGAAGTGTTATGACCAAGGATATGACAAATCTTTTGCAGATAAGCAGTCTCAGAAGATCCATGAAAGATTAGATTGACTAAAAAGAACTATAGATGAACTCAAAAATAATGAGACTCTTCATGCTACATTACAAAAATTACCTACTATACTCGCAAAAATAGTTGAACTCAGTTCAGGAGCTCTTTGAAAAGCCAAAATCAAAGAGAGTAGACAAGAGATAAAACTCATACTTGAGATTATTGCAGTTGAACTCCAGATAGACAACAAAAAAGAGCTTAAAATAAAGCTCTTTGAGGGTCTCGAGGATGTGCTGGAGATGAAAAATGAGAATGGAGCCACCATCGGGATTTGAACCCGAGACCTCAGCCTTACCATGGCTGCGCTCTACCGACTGAGCTATGATGGCACGTAATTTCGCAGAGCGAAATAATGAAGAATGAAAAATGAAGAATGAATAATTCCTCAATTTCATACTCGCGATTATAGGAGTGGAGAGTAAAAATCAAAATTTTTTGCATTCTCTCTCTTTTTGATACAATGCCGCTATGAAGGTATTTGTTTTTGACACTGAAACGACTGGTTTTGTAGAGCGAGAAGGACCACTCGAGATACAGCCCTATATCATCCAATTTTCTGGTATCCTGCTTGAGATGGGTACTGATGGCGTTTTGACCGAGATTGATCGCATCGATGAATATGTGAAGCCACCGATTTCGATTCCTTTTGGGGCAAGCCAGGTGCATCATATCTATGATGCTGATGTGGCAGATAAGCCCACGATTGCCGAGAGTATGAATCGTTTTCTCTCCTATCTCAATGATGCCGATATCGTCGTCGGACATAATATTGAATATGATGAACAAGTTCTATATTACGAGCTTGAACGACTCAATAGAAGAGGGGATTATAGCCCCAAAAAAACACTCTGTACTATGAAAGAAACAATCGAATTTTGTGCTTTTCCTGGTCGTGGAGTTGGGTATAAATTCCCAAAATTGAATGAACTCTATAAAAAACTCTTTTGAGACTTTTTTGAATGAGCACACAGTGCTATCTACGATGTCGAAGCGACGGTTCGCGTTCTACAAGAATTGATAAAACTCAAGGTCATTAAATTAAAAACAAACGCTATTTTACGACTCTTTTAGAGACGTCGTATGCGAGAGAGCAAAATCCTCTCTAGGCAAGAATATTTTGCTTGCGATTTGGGATAAAAATCATACACTCCCCACATTACTTTTAATTTCACTGTATGCACTTTATTCATAACCGCAAGATATTTTACACTATCTCCGGGACCCTTATCCTACTTTCTTTTGTTGTTTTTTTCTTCGTTCCCAAAAATTTTGGTATTGATATGACTGGGGGATTACAAATAGAATATAGTACCACTGTGATGCCAAGTGAGGAGAAATTGGCTGAAATAAAAGATCAGATACTCGAAGAATATACTTTCGAAGGAAAAAGTGTTCTCTCTGAAGTCAATGTGTACCCAGTGAATGTGAATTTTATCCGTGCTGATATCGGTCTCAATGCTGAGGCAGATAAGGCGCAAGCTGAAAAAAGAACGGCCGATGTTCGCAGTAAAATCCCAGAGATTTTTAACAAAAATAAAATTCCGGTTACAGAAGCATCATTTATTTCTGTCGGACAATCATTTGGTAAATTTGTATTGGATCGTGCTATTCTTACCTTGATCGTCTGTTGTGTCGGTATTGCTCTCTATATTATGTTTGCCTTTCGAAAGTCTATCGAAGGTATGCCAAGTTCAGTTTTTGGAGGTATTACCCTGGTGACACTCCTTCACGATGTCACCATCGCTCCTGCTATATATTTGCTCCTCAGTATCCCATTTCCTTTTTTGAAAATTGATACCTTTTTTGTGACGGCTATTTTGACGATTTTGGGGTATTCTATCAATGACACTATTGTGATCTTGGACCGAGTCAGATCAGAGTATCATCATCGTAAACCCACTGATAAAAGAAGTGATAAGCAGGTCTTCGAAGACTCTATCCAGATCAGTCTCTGGCGTTCTATTTTGACTTCTATGACGCTTACATTGGTCTTGATAGCGATGCTCTTTTTTGGACCAGAAGCACTCTATGGTTTTGTTACCTTGATGCTTCTCGGTACTCTCGTGGGAACATACTCGTCTATTATGATCGCGGCGCCACTTGTTTATGACATAAAGATATCACGAAAATAGTATGATAAAGAAAAAACGCTTTCGTCCTCAAAAAAATAGCATTCTTTCCTCTCAAAAATGAGAGAATATTGAGAATGGAATGAAAGAGGATACTTCTCCAAAACATCACACACAGCATCAGCTTGAGACAATAGTCACGAATGTCTCAAAAACGTATGCAAAGCATAAAAAGAATAGTGCTTTAAAAAATAGTATCTTTTTTATTGTGCTGTTTGTGTTGCTCTTGACGAGCGTTGCGTGGACTCTGCCTCGTGTTCTCTCTTTTCGTTTTGATTCATTTGGCTCTCTGATTTCAGAGCTCAATCCTCGTGAACTTCTCGTACCAGAAAATACAGAACTCAATGTCCTCGCGCTCGGGGTAGGAGGCAATGAAAATGCTGCCCCCAATCTCACAGATTCTATCACATATATACATTATGATGGCAAAGACCCTGCCTCGGTTACGACCATATCAATACCGAGAGATCTTTTTGTCAATTCTCCTACTCTGGGGAAAGTGAAGATCAATTCAATCTATACCCTCAATAGGAAAACACTCTGAGAAGCAGCAGCGTTTCAGCAACTCATGGACATCGTGTGAACTATTGTCGGGAAAGAGATCACCCAGTATGTTTTGATTGATTTTGATGGATTTCGTCGACTGATAGACGCGGTGGGAGGTATCGATATCGATGTACCAGAACGTCTCTATGATGCTGCGTATCCGACGCGAAATTGGGGGTATACTGTTGTGGATATTCCAGTTGGTTTGCAGCATTTTGATGGAGATAAGGCCCTCAAATATGCGAGAAGTCGTCATTCTACGAGTGATTTTGATCGGTCAAAGCGGCAACAGTTGGTGCTCGGCGCTTTGCAAGCAAAAATGCTTTCTGCGAAAATCCTCACTTCTCCAAGAAAAATAGAAGGTATTTATTCTGTACTCTCTGATTCTATCAAAACAAATGCCTCTCTGACAGATATGGTGAAAATGGCAAAAAAAGCAGCAGCATTTAATCGGGAGAATCTGACAGGGCATATCCTGGATGAATCCTGTTTTGATGCTTTGCGATTGTGTCATCCTGGTGGTCTGATGTATGGTCCGAGTCGTGATCTCTTTGGAGGGGCCTCTGTAGTTTTGCCACGATGAGCGAGCTATGCAAATCTTTCTGTGTATTCAGATATTAAGACTTTTGCACATATTGTGACGACATATCCAGAGCTCACGAAGGCTCAACCGCTTGCCATCGTGAATGCATCTGGAAGAACCAATCTGGCCTATTCTACCGCTCTTAGACTTCGATCACTCGGTTTCCCTGTCGATGAAACCCAACTCAAAAATGCACCAGAAAAAGTGGAAAAAACTTATTTACGATACAATTCTTCCTTTATTCAAGCAGATGATCCCTTGCTCGAAGCCCTTTCAGTCTTATTCTATGGGGAGAAAAGACCTGCTACTTCGGAGGAACTCCTCACCATGGTAGAACCATATGAGCTCGTTCTCGGATTTGATGCTACTAGCTACTTTTAGTTTTCCAAAAATAATCATAACCATTTTTTAAATTATTTGTATGCAATCTCGACGACACTATCTCCACAGGAAGCTCTTTCTCTGAACTTCTCGCTGGTATCGTATGAGACATTTCGCTCAAGAACCACGTGTACGACTCTGGGGTGGTATTTCTCTTGCCTTTTTGGTATTGCTCTTTTATTTCACATTCCTTTTTGGGATGCCGTCTCTCTCAGGAATTCAGACAAACTTTAAAGAAAGCAGCATCATCTATGACAAAGAGGGTGGACAGCTCTACACATTTTATGGGGGCGATGAAAATCGCCAGTATGTTCCCTATGATCAGATCAATATCCGTATGACTCAGGCTATCGTCGCTATGGAAGATCAGCGTTTTTTTTCCAATATTGGTTTTGATTTTTTTGGTATCGCTCGTTCAGCTATTACGTGTGCAGCTGGTGGACAGTGTGGAGGATGATCTTCTCTGAGTCAACAACTCATCAAAAATACGATTCTCTCCAATGAACGTACGTGGAGACGAAAAATTCGAGAACTTATTCTCGCACTTCAGTTGAATGTACGATACTCAAAGGAAAAAATCCTTGAGCTCTATCTCAATAAGATTTCTTTTGGTGGAAATTCCTATGGTATCGAACAGGCATCGAGACGTTTCTTCAGTAAGACAGCCAAAGACCTCACTATTTTAGAATCTGCGATTTTGGCATCACTTCCGAAGTCGCCAACCGCCTTTAATCCCTACACAAATCGGGATAGATTGATGGGATATGTCTACTTTATGGAGCCAAAGGAGTCAGGAGTTGATACAGAAAAACAAATAGACAGCGTCAGTGCGCCACAATCATTCGAGCTTTTCAAAAAATCATTCGCTCGTATCATCTGGAAATCTGACGGTGGATCGATAGAAGCATGTGGCCTGGATGCTTTTCAGCTCAAATCACCATACAAAAAAGATTCTGATGCGTGTGAAAAAGTTTCACAATCAGAACTCATGGAATTTCTCAATAGTCTCCAAATCAAAACTCCACCCAATGAAGCTGGTGTTGCGACTATTTTGGAATATCAAGCAGGCCGTAAGGACCGTGTACTCATGCGTATGCTCGAAGACGGATATATCAGCGACGTGGAATATGGTGCTGCTGTTTCAGAGGGGATAGGATTTGCTTTTGCAGATCCAAAGGAATCTATTCGATATGCGCATTTTGTCTTCTATGTTCGAGAATATCTCGTGAATATTTTTGGGGAAGAGCTTTTTGAACAAGGAGGACTCAAGATCTATACGACGCTTGATCCAAAACTCCAAGATAAGGCCCAGGAACTCATAGATTCCTACGCAAAAACAACTTTTAAGAGTTATGGTATCAATAATGGCGCTCTTGTCTCGCTGGATTCGGTCACTCGCGATATTGTAGCGATGGTGTGAAGTCAGGATTATTCCAACAAAGATATAGATGGTGAAGTGAATATTATCACTTCTCTGAAACAACCAGGATCGAGCATGAAACCCCTGATTTATGCCCGAGCATTTGAAAAAAATAATCTCAGTACCGATACGCCTATTTTTGATGTGGAGCAGGATTTTGGGAACTATAAACCGAAGAATTTTGATGGAAAATTTCTCTGACCGATGACCCTTCGTACCGCGTTAGATGCTTCTCGAAATATTCCCGCTATTAAGATGTGGTTTATGGCCACAAAAGGTGATGAAAAAACCAGTGTTCAGCAGGAATATGACCTCGTGGAGTATCTCCAAAATATGGGGCTTACCACGATTCTGAAACAACCACAAGATAATCTCTACGGACCACCTATTGCCCTCGGTTCTGCCGAAGTTCGTCCGCTCGACTTTTCTGCTGCGTATGCGGCCTTTGCAAATAATGGTCAGTATCTCCCACCTAATCCTATTCTAAAAATTATCGACACGAAAGGGAATGAAATTCCTCTGGAAAAACCAGAGCCAAAGCAGGTGATAAAGTCTGGTGCTGCCTATATGATCACCCATATCCTCTCAGATAGTGAGGCTCGTCCAGCGGGATGGAATAGTTTTCTCGCACTCTCGGATGGGAGAAAAGTAGCCGTCAAAACAGGGACATCGAGCAAAAAGGTGGGGGAAAATACGCTCCCACGAGATCTCTGGACCGTCGGCTATACTCCACAGTATACAACAGTGGTGTGGACGTGAAATACGGATGGTAAAGCGGCAGCAGCTCGTGCGAGTGGCATGGAATCGAGTGCTCTTATCTGGAAAAAATTTATGGAATTTGAGCACACTAGTCTTCCAAAGGTTGACTTTGTCCGCCCAGATGATGTCTCTGGAAATGATAAATTCCTCTATATTGATGGTCAAAAACCAGAGATTCTCGGTTCTTTTTCTCCTGAAAAAATACAGGTAGACGTTCTCTGTAATGGTAAGGTCAATGAAAAAACCCCCAAAGAATCTATCCGTGATGCCGTTGTCCTCAATACTGCCTTTCCTATAGAGGATTCCTATCCAGGATGGCGTGTACCCGTAGATGCATGGCTCGGCAGTGATGCAGGACGCACCTATTTGATTGACAAGCTCGGAGTCACGGAAAATATGCTGACCGTCGTGGCTCCTCCTGAAAATATCTGTGATCGTCCGAGCGAGAGTGTACCTCAGTTCACGTCAAATCTTTCTGATGGTATAGAGCTCTTTTCAGGTATGTATCCTCTCGAAATCGAATTTCAATCCGAGCATCCGATGAAAGAAGTGCGTATTTCCATCAATGATGTCTTTTATCGTTCTGTCAGTATCAATGATATCAAAGATGGGAAAGTAAAAGCAGAGTTCGGTATAAGTATCAATGATGGTATTGACCAGGTGGTTACTGTTAGTCTCGTAGATACTTACTGATTCAGTAGTTCACGAAATTATCGTGTCAAAATTCTTGATCAAGATATTATACCGCCTGTTATTATCACAGAAAACCCCGATCAAATCACAGTAGTTTCCTGAGCATTATTGAAACTCTCTGGTACTGTGCAAGATACTAGCGCTATTTCAAAGATACAGATTTTTGTGGACGATATCATCTATGGTACGCTACAAGACGTCAAAAAGTATGCCTTTTCTCTCCAAAGTCCTTCTGAAATAGATGTTGGTATCCATAGTGTCAGAATTCAGGTAACGGACTTTCAGAAAAATGTTACAACGCATATACATACGGTCACTGTCAAGGAGTAGAAAAAAACTTGCAAGATAAAAAAAATCCATACAATGCAGACATTCCTTTCCTATATTTATTTATGATAGCAGTTATTGAAACAGGTGGTAAGCAATACATTGTCAAAAAAGGCGACGTATTTGTCGTAGATCGTCTTGATGAGACGCTTGACAGTCATACATTTACTCCGCTTCTTGTCTCTGATGGGACCGATACACAAGTGGGGGCTCCACTTGTGGATGGAATGAAGGTCGTATGTGATGTTTTAGAGCATGTTCGCGCTGATAAAGTCAGAGTCTTTAAAATGAAATCAAAAAAACATTACCACCGCACACGTGGCTTCCGTGCTTGTCAGACACAACTCAAAGTTGTATCTATTAGTGCGTAGTTTGTTTCTTAAAATCCCATTTGTTTTCTCGTATTCTCAATCATATTTCTTCTCGTGGACGCAGAGTCAAGAGAGCGCGTATGAGGAGATTAAAAGTATCGAATACTTTCTTTATCGTCGTACTCATCGGTATTCTCCCGGTCTATCCTGTTTTTGGGAGCGTACTCTATAATATATCATGAGGAGTACGAAATTTTCCTATTGATCAGGCAACTATTTTGACCGATGATTATGATCGAGAAGACGCTGCATTTATCTCATCTGATATCCCTCTTGATGCGAGTCATGAGTGGGCTGATCGTACAGAGATTATCGTCTATACTGTACAAGAAGGAGATACTATTTCCCAATTATCTCACGACTTTCATCTTACGAGTTCGACGCTCCGTTGGGTCAACGGTCTGTCTACGAATGTACTCCGTATCGGTCAAAAACTTGTCGTCCCTCCAGGCGATGGATATGTATACACTGTCAATGCTGGTGATACGATCGAGAGCATTACAAAAAAATATGCTGTTACCACAGAGATAGTACGCAAGAATAATCCACATATTTCTGATGGTGTAAAGCCCGGTATTTTGCTCTATTTACCAGGATTGAAGCCACCTGTGACGGTTTCCCAGAATACAGACAATAAGGCATGAAGCAGTCAGGTATCTGTAAAATATGTACCTAAGCTTCTTGCGCCAAAATGACGATGATTTGTTCCTGGTCATTGTACGTATTTTGTCGCAAAATACTGGAATGTGAATTGGCGATGACATGCGAAAGATTGGTATAAAAATGCTCAAAAAGCAGGATATAAAACAGGCAAAAGTGCACAGCCATGATCCATTGTGGTCTGGTATGGACCTGGATATAATCTCTCATATGGTCATGTTGCGATCGTATTAAGTGTCAATCGTGATGAGGGTACTATGGTGGTGAAAGACATGAATTATACGGGGCTTTGGAGAATCACGACTCGTACAGAAAAACTGAATAATAAATATATTATTGGGTTTATTTATAATGAAAAAAAATAATATTTTATGCGTCCAAAATTTGCTACTCGTCTTCGGCGAAGACAACGAAATCGACAAAGAACTCTGAACATGATGGCTCTTTTATTAGTCGTTATTTTACCTGTCTATCCAGCTTTTGGTAACTATATGCAGGACTATACGGGGGCGATCGTACGAGGTAACTATGATGAGAGTACTATCCTCGCGACGTATGATGGCAATACTGGCGCAGAAGTTATCACACATCTTTTTGATATCAATACGGATCCTACTGTAGAAACTGATACTTCTGATCCATCTTCTGTAGATGGTGCACCGCCTGAAATTGTGCTTGTTTCAAAGCCCCCAATAGTATCTGGCCCCAAAGAAGATCCTAAAAAAATACTCTATCCTGTCCATAGCGTGACTCCTAAACAAACTCTTGGAGAGATCACAAAACAATACAGCGTCTCAGAAGCAGCTCTTATGGCTACAAATCCTGGGCTCAATGCTGATCTCAAGATAGGTCAGAAAATTCTGATTCCTACTATTACATGAGTGGAATATGTCGTACGAAAAGGGGACACTCTCTCTGTTATTGCAGCTCAATACGGTATAGAAAACCTTTCTAGAATTTTGGTAGCCAATGATCTCTCAAATGCATCGAAGCTTCGTATCGGACAAAAACTCCTTCTCCCAAATCCTACAAAAGATCCAAATCCAAAAAAGCCCGCAACAAAAACTCCTGTTATCGGAAAAACAACTCCAAAACCTCAAAATACCCCACCTTCTCAAAAATCACAAATAAAACCAGCCGTTAATTCACTCAAAACGCTTACCTATGGATCCTATTCTCTCAATCTCAAAGTAGAGAAAGGGTGTCGAAATTTTGCTTGGGGAAACTGTACGTGTTTCGTCGCAAAATATAAAAATGTCACATGGCGATGAAATGCAAAACAATGGCTTAAAAATGCTCAAAAAGCAGGTGTTCCAACAGGAAAAGACCCAAAACCAGGCGCTATTATCGTCTATGATGGATATGGCTACTCTCCTTACTATGGGCATGTGGGTATCGTGATGGAAGTCGATAAGGATTATATTATCATAAAAGATATGAACTATAGTGGTCTCAATCAGATTACGACACGACGGGAAGAAGAATATGAGAACAATCGAGCCATTAAGGGCTATATCTATGTGGATTAATCTTCCTTTTTTACTCCACAATATTTTTGTCTTTTACAAGTAGATACGCACGAAGTTCCTTTCTGTTATTGGTAAAAATCTATACAATGGTGGGAGTAACATTCTCTGTGCCTCCTTTTAAAAAAATTATTACCTGGTTTTTGATTTTACTTCTGGTTTCTCAGGAGATTTTTCGTATTCCGTACTCACTCTCTACTGCTCAGGCGATAGAGATAGAGAACCATGAAAATCTGGTTTCTCTTGTGGTAGAAGAGAATCTTTTTAAAAAGATGGAAAATGATATCGAAAAATATGCTCAAAGAGTCCAGTCTGTGCTCCCTCATACGCGTACGGTTATTTTGACCTTTTCTGAAAATACACATCCGATGCTGATAGCATCTGCTAACGAACGGCTCTATTATTCAGGTCTTCCGGACCATGGTACCAAGACACAAAAACTCATTGGCACCATTCTTATTGGAAACATTCCTCTTCCAACCGTTCATAAAGATGCATCGAGTTTTCTCTCCGTGTATCCGTATATTGATTTTGATGAACCCAATTTTGTCTGGGACTGGGAGAAAAATGAGTATGACTATATTGCAATAGATCGAAAAAATGCTCGTCCAGAACTTTGGCATTCCGTCATTGCTCCTCATACAGGTGATCTCAATCAGGATGCCAAAAAGATTCAGGATTTCTTCTCTCGAGTCTATCAATATGATGCAAAACAGGGGCAATATGCGGATGTCTGAAAAGATCCACAAGCTCTCTATGTCGATAGTGTCCGTGATTCCGAGGCGACATCTCCAGGTTCTTTTGCAGCGTACGAAAAGATTTTTGTCCCTATCCAAGAATCACTCATTTACAATCGGTATACAAAAGAATTTGCACAATATCTCTATGCAAATTACATCACGTTAATGAAAAAAAATGGTGATGCTCTTGTTGCATCGTTTTCAACGTGGAAGACCCCAGAAAAAAAAGCATCGGCGCAAGCGGATTCCAAAATTTCAACATGGACAGATTCGGAAAGTAGTGTTCCTACCTTCCTTTCCAGCGCGACCGATATTTCTACTCGTATATTTTCACGAGAACTTATTCCGAGCTTTCTCAAAACGCTGAATGAGAAATATATTGGTGATATATCTCGTTGGGTGCACCAGGCGGGGAGATACTATGATGGATTTTCGAAGGTGCGTGTCGATACTATGCCTGAGCTGATACAGGCGCGAGATACGCTTTCGACACAGATGCTTCAGCAGATTAATACGACTTTTGAGACAGTCATCAATGACTACATCGAACATGCTCTCTCCATCGATATTCCGGTACTTGTGAGTCGTTCAAAAGAATTCTCGTGATTTCGATTTACCTATACGAATTATTTCTTTGGACAAAAAGCTAATACTCTCACTGAGGCCACTCAGTGTTCTCTTCTACGGGGGTCAACTTTTGGAGGATATACTACTACAGCAGAAATGAATCATGGATATCATATACAGTGAGCCCAAGATGACACCAAACTCATAAAAAAAGATATCGATGATGGTATAAAATGCAAGAATCAGACGAACTCTTATTGGGGAGGAAATAGTCCTCTGAATCTGACATTTACGGGCGGTTCCACAACTCTCAAAAATCACTGGTATGATGATTTTTCACAACCCGTTTATGATCCTGCTGGAGGAAAACGTGCTACAGGTGTCACTTCTCCTTTTGATTGTCTGAGGACTGATCTTATCCTCGAACCATATTCATATCGTGTACCTATCTTCCGGGGATCAGTGGTTTATGAATGGCCAAAAGAAACTTCTGGTAAGAGGTATTCTTGTGCAACTGATTTTCAGAGTCGAACACAATACTTTAATCTGGAACCAACTCCTGAAAGTCAGGAAAATATCTTTCGAACTCTCCTAAATTGTTCTGGATCAGGGAATGTGAAATTGCTCTGAAGAGACGGGAGACCCTCTCAGACCTGTACATCTTCATGACCTGGAGGCACCTACAAGCTCGTTTCTTCTCTCGTAAAACATACTTCCCCAGACACGGAAACTTATGGACGTCAGCTTACCTCACTTGCGACACCGAATATGCCAGTAGATGAAGAGAGATATGTCCTCTATGTCGATCGAAATCTTCAAGAAAAGCGCTTGAACTATCCAAATGTCTTTGATATAGTCGTGCCTATTGATGCGACGGATGATGTGATACGTTCGAAGATATTGACCTATTTTAGTGCATTTGATTCTCTTCTTGTTCCTGGAAAAAGTACTGCAAGTCTATGAGTTTTTGCTCATCTTGTTGCTCCTGGTGCGATGCCTGCGCAGACCTCTCTTTCTCAACTCGTTGCATCAAATCCTGATCTCCTCAATAATTTAGTCGCATCCCTTCGTTGGAAAAATCTCCCAACGGCTATGAAGTATCAAGTAGGCATACAAGATGTTCTCTCTGGTGATAAATCAGACAAAGTTGCCCTCTTTTGAGATACAAAAAAGAGCTATGAAATATCCTATTTATGAGGACAATGAGATGCAAAAAACTTTGTTATCGGATACCATCCAGATACGAATGGTGATTATCCAAAATGGTATCAGTCTATCGTGGACACACAAAATGCTTATCAAGATCAGAGCGCTATAACTTCTGATACCCAAGATCCGTTTACTCTTTCTCAGGAAGACTATAATGCTGTCCTAGGTACTCTCCCTAGCGATAGTGCAAAAACCAAAAAATCAGATACAAGTGATGATGCATGTACGAATGAAAATGCTGTTGTTATTTGGAAATGGTTGCCAGCTATCCAATGTTGGCTGAAGCACCTTTTTGACACCAAATGGGAAACAGAGGAAAGTGATTTTTCATTTGACTGGTCACCGTACCTCTCTGTTACATGGTGAAACAATACTCTCTTTTCCACGACACGTCCGACAGATATCGTCCACATTGATGCAAATCATAATACCGTCAATGATACACTGGAAAATAATGATGGCTCTTTTGCTCTGCGAAATATGGTCTCCGAATATGTGCTAGAACCAAATACCACACTTCAGCTGAATGCCTATCTCGAAAAAGGTGGCAATGTCGTCAATGAAGATACTTCCCCAATAGAGGTTGTCGTGACAAGAATCGCGAATTTGGATACAGGTAAAGTATACACCTCGAAAGATCCTGATTGGGAGGCGCTCAAAAAACAATATATTTCTCTGACGGGATCTGCAGTTCTCACAGATGGTCGAGCCACATGGACGGTGCGTTCTCTCACGAGCGCACGCATATCTTTTGAGATAACGACTCGTATTCAATCAGGTGGCACTGTCTATATGCAGTCTGAAAATATAACGCTTGTTCCAGAATCTCATTTTCCAGCATTTACTGTGATTTCGAGTGATGGATCGCTGACTCCAAATACCATCAATGCTGATGATGTACAGGGTATCAATATTCTCTTTACTTCCGATACTGTGCCTACGACGGTCGACATTGAAATCGCCGACTACCTCACCGATCAAAACATCTTAAAGCTCAATGCTGTTCCAGTACACAACAAAAATATCCGGCTCTGAAGCCCGGCTACTGATATCGTTCTCCATAAAGCAGGAAAATATGTTTTGAAAATGACGACGAATGGCACAACTGAGACGACTGAATTTTTTATTGCTCCGGGTGCACCGAAGAATATAAATTCTGATATTCCTCCCGTTTTGTTGGTGGGAGAGAATCATACTCTGGATATCGCCATCACAGATACTTGGTGAAATAGTATCAGTCCTCATTCTTGGAATGCTACCATTCATACGTCGCATCCTGTTATTTTTTCTGGTAGTTCTCAACCTGTTCAGGATCTGACATTCTCACTTTCAAAAAAAATACAATTTCGTGCTGTCAAAGAGAGTACAATTACATTTGATATCGTAGCGCAACACAATCAAAATACTGTGCAAAAGAGCACCACTTCTTCTGTACTCTCTGATATAGTCGTGGAACCTACGATTACACCATCAGGAATTGTGAAGGTGTGACAAGAGCTACCAATTGATTTCGTGGTCAAAACAAAAAATGGGACTGTTATCGAAAACTGGAACAGGCCACTTACGATACAAACAAAAGGAACAAAAGCATGACTCGTAGACGAGGTGGTTTCTTTTGTTGGATGAAAATGAAAGGGGACATTTAAAACAGGTACTCAATCGGGGACAACATATTTGTATCTTTCTGATGTGCTCGCTGGCAAAAAGATAGGTAATGATATCGAGATAGCGCCAGATATTCCAAGTCGTATCACATTTTCTGGACCAGATACTCTCCTAGCACGTAAGGGCCAATCACAAGCTCTCTTTGTCCACATCTTCGATACATATGGAAATACGATTCACCCATCAACAGTTGATATACGGATTGTAGCAGACAGAGAAGATCTCCTTGATCCGATTGGTCCATTAAGTCGTATCGAAGGAGAGAAATATGGCGTTCGTCTCACAAGTCGCGGATACCCATGACGAGTTTTACTCCAAGGAGCTCTCTATCAAAATGGTGTTAAAAATACAACAATTGGTTTAGAAAATGTTTGGAAGGTTCAGATTCTCCCTGTTATCTCGTCCGGAGACATAGCAAATAATACATGGAATTCTCTGACGCATGTACTGCTCTGAGGTCCATTTGGCCAGTTTGTTACTTCTGGATATTTTGGAGGAAGTCTACTTTTTGCTCCACATACGAGTGCTCTGAGTGTATCGACTCTTCTCGATAATCCACGATCTGGGCTTGCATCGATCTCGAGCTCATGAACCATACAACTCATAGGACAACCGCGCCTTGGTACTGGGCTTCATGTCGCATGGCAACCAGATGTACAGTCTGCGTTTTCTCTCGTCATATCTGATAAACGTCTCTGAGATATGGCTCGAGTGACCTATCCACGCTTTTCTGATGCTGTTCTTTTTTCTCCTTGTGCCAAAGGCACTCTCTGTGACAGTATGGTATTTACGCCAGCAGGTACTGGAGTAACCATGAAAGATAATGCTCTCATGTATGATTGAATTGTTCTCTCCACACTCAAAGATATCTTTGATGCGCCCGCTCTTTCATTTGCTGTTCTTTCGACAACTCCTAATGTTCAGCTGAATGTCCTCTATCGTGGGAAAAGTATTGGCACACTGACGCTTACTTTCGCACCTCGGACACCCTCTCTTTCAGGATTGAGTCCGAGCACTTTTTCAGTGGAGGTGATGATGTCAGATATTGTCTCAGATACTATCTGGTGACCTATTTCTTCGTCAGATATACGCGGCGTTATGCTCCTCGAATCAGCATCATCGGTACACTACACCGGAGGACCGACAGAAGATGGCTATTCATCTTATCCAGCAAAATATGGTATGGGTTGGACGGGCGATAATCTCGGACTTTTGCATTTTGCCTCGGGGGATAATTGGGCTCAAACGCAAAAAGATTTTGGTGACTATGTAACTGTGAATTTATGAGATCCACTGATAACACTTCCAGAATATAAGGTGGACAGCGCGACATGATTTGATTCTACGATAGGAGTTCCTGTTTTTACGTGAGCAAATGATATTTCTGATTTTTCTCTTACTGATCTCAATAATGACGGGCAAAAGGATATTGTCGTTGTCGATACTACAAATACTGTTTCTGCTGCTCTCAGTAAAAAAGATGGGGACTCTCTCGATATGGGTGAATTTTTGTCGTTTAAAAATGCCCGCAAAGCATCCATTCGAACCGGTGATTTTTTCTGAGACTGATATGCCGATGCAGTCTACATCGATAATAACGGTTCCCTTCGTCTCGCCGCACATGGCGTATTAGAGACCCAGGAAATAGATATCGTGTCCGATAGAGACAGAGATCTGTGATCGATTACACAAATGGAGGTATTCGACATGGACCATGATGGCCGTGACGATATTATTGTGATGGATATTTTGGGACAACTTTCTATCTTTTATGGGGCACCGAGAGAGCGATTTATCTATCAA
Organism: Candidatus Gracilibacteria bacterium; assembly: GCA_041660965.1. Classification (NCBI taxonomy): domain Bacteria; phylum Candidatus Altimarinota; species Candidatus Altimarinota bacterium. The sequence continues at coordinate 54,231 of JBAZVH010000002.1, forward strand.
TTCGTTGATCATGTTTTTGATTTTTCTTTTGCCGAAAAATCCCTTTTCTCAGGAGCCATCACGTATGAATACCCAGGTTTTTCTTTTCCAGATTATACCCAAACACAGGAACTTATTTTTCGATCACAGCAAGAACAACTTCAATCACTTCTCTTTACGTCTGTGACATTTTCGAACAAGGGCAATATCCAAGCACCTACTGTCAGCACTTCTCTTGGATCACAATTTGCTGATACTTTTCAGAGTACTGACAGTACGACTGATGGTGCGTCACTTGCTGCAGGATATAATGATCTTCAGACATATTATGGCAGGGCACTTACTATCTCTGACACGAATACACATACTGAAACCCTGTCTCTCCTCAAGGCACCATTTATTGATAAAAATATTCTTGAAATCAGTAAAAAATTTACCTCGCTCGAAAAGGACGGGGTCATCATACCCGGATCACGTATTCAGGGTGTTATCACGGTGAAAAATACTTCTTTAAAGACCCTTTCAAATGTGGTTATTGCCGAAAAATTTCCTACCTATCTAGAATGACCTATTTCCGCGTATACACTCAAGCGTGCTGGAGTGAATACTAATAGGACCTTTGCTGATTCCTCGAGTGGGGGCGTCGCAGACCTCCGAGATATTACCTTAGCTCCTGGCGAAACTATTGAGATTCTCTATACGGCCAAATTTGCATCATTTTCTTTTGGGTCGTTTGACGTCGGACACCTCGAAGATAAAAATGATCCACTTATGAATGTCGATGTCACAAAAGATACAATTCTCACCATCAATCCCGAAGCAAAAAAATTGACCAGCATACCAGAAAAAGATTTCTATAATTCTGATCAATTTGGTGATATCAGAATCAATCCAAATGACACATGTGGAGGGCCGCTCTTTCTCTGGAGATCCCACAATATATTTGATCGCACCTATCAAAAGACACTTATTGTTCGCAATATAGTCGATCCTGATACGATAGCGATGGACATAAGTAATGACCCAACAAAGTCTCGTCCCAATCTTTCTTCCTCCTCTTCGGCTCAGTCTGCTGCTGCCTCTCTTTCGCAAGATTCTTCTTCCGCGTCTGTTGATGGAGTGTGACAACAGTACGCATCCACGACTCAGACACAGCTGGATACTTTTAATCATGATACTGATGGAGACCATATTCCAGATAGATATGATGAGGATACCAATGATGTATTTAGTATTAACACAAGTGGCGATTCTACACAAATCACTATCGGTCTCGGTAAATTTGATGGTATGATCGATAAAGCCATAGAAGGTGTAGAGACATTTATTGCTGGTCTCAGTTGTGGTTTTGGAGATCCATGATGTGTCTCATCCCCGATGAACTGGACATTTAATGTCCCATGAAACACCATCACAGCCCTGGGGTATGCTATCCCTCTTGTGAATAGAGCGCCAATTGCTTGTAACAAAGATGTCCGATGTGGCATGCCTCTTTTCTCATTTCCTACAGCTTCTACTCCGTATTTTTGGCCACCAAATCCAGATGAAGCGTGAGGGATGTTTGATATAGGATCGAACTCAAAAGTTGGGGTGACGCCAAACGGCTTTACTGGCTGATATGGTACTAGTCAGTTTCGACTTTTTCTCTGAGTGACACTCACGGCAGCGATTGCTGAAGTCCTCTGTTTCTGACCCAATAATGCTCCTACACTGAATTTCCCTGGACTCTTTCCTCTCGTGTTTGAAGGGAACTGTATCTATGCTACACAGGCCATTACACAATGTAGTGATGATGGAACAGATGATGTCGTCACAGATTTAGAGGTGACGCAAGATCTCTGAGATTTCCAAGTTTCCGATGCAGATAGTTGTCAATTTTTTACACCCACAACTGCCTATCCTGTCGCGCTTATTGATGCAGTGAATCGGTATATCAATCATCCTACTGCTGAAACACTCGATGCCGTGCGAGCGGAACTCTCGAAAAATACTGATATAGCGACAGGGGAGTATGAGAGTGATCAGAGTCTTCAGTTTTCTACGTCATCTCCCTACCAGAATATTCAATCCAGAACGAATAATAGTGTGATTACATTTCCAGAGATTGGCAGTGGAAGCGGGATGATAAAAGTGACTATAAATAGTTCTGGAATATCGCCTACGAGTTCTACAAGAGTTCTCAATATTAATCTCAAAAGCATCAGTGCTTTCCCAATGTTTATTATGGACTGGTATCATCGTCAAATGGATGAGATTGTGTCGAGTCTGAGTAGTCTTCCAGATATCAAAATATTTTTGCCAGACTTGAGTTCCGGATTTGCAGATGGTGGGTGGATACCAGAATTTGGTGCTTCGGATACTGCTCGTGCGACTCCGAGTAATTCTTCTTCCACAACTACATCCACGACATCGAATAGTACTGGCAGTTGAGATATTTTTACTCCTCTTGATATCGCAACGAATGCTAGAAATAGCGTCGTAGGGGGAGCACAACAAGCCCTCTGATCGATACAATCAGTGTTTGAATATCTGAGTCTCCTCCCCATGGTGAATGTACATCCAGAGACTATTGCTCTCGACCTCCCGTGGCTGGATCGTTCTGTAGGGCAAGCTTGGCTGTATCGAAATGAAGCCATTTTAGCACAATGGGAAAATCTCCCTGCCAATGCTCTCAAGAATGCTGTTGATTATAGTTCTGTTATTTCGAGCATTCGGTCCAATATAGAGACAGTGCGCTCCTATATGAGACTTCCCGAACAACTCCAAAATCTCTTTTATCTCAAAGAAAAACTTCTCTACGAGATTATGAAAAATGTGCATGCTGTCCAACAGTTGATGTGAGGATGGCTCTCAGATAATGGTGAACGTTTCAAAGCGTGGGTTGAAGCATTTATTCTCATCACACGGCTTTGGGATGTATGGCAGGTATTGATTGATGTATTTGATGATTATGAACAATCATGTGCTGTATGTCGTAATGAGCAATGGAATCTCCAGGAATGGTGATGGATTATTATCTCAGCTGTTGTGCCACCTATTCCTGTCATTAAGATGCCGAGATGGCCAGACATCGAGCTTGATTTTTCCGATATTGATCTTGCTTTCGATATCGCTTACCCAGTCTTTAATCTTTCTTTTTACCCTATCACTTTGCCGGATATGCCGACCCCGAGTTTTACAGGAATAACTCTCAAACCTCTACCACAGCTCCCACCACTCCCAGATCTCAATATTGATTTTTCTGTCCCAACTATCAATCTCCCAAAACTCCCAAATCTTCCTCCAGCTCCAAAGATTCCAGAACTTTCTGCTGCCATTTCGGTTGTTCTCAAGATATTTAAAATTATCACTTTGATTCAGTGTCTTTACCGAAAAATTCCTCTCTCTCCTGAATGGTATGTGGGCACAAAAATTGCGCATAAGACAGATCGACAAGGATATCTCCCGATAGACTTTCTCAACGTACAGATGCCAAGTGTTGTCATCAAATGGATTGATGCCATCCGTGTGTCAACCCACGTGGAGCTCAGATATGATGCTGATTTTATCGTAGAAACTATTCGTTCTGCTCTAGAACCACTGACGAATTTTCAGAGAGATCTCTGACAATATAACAATAATACCTCATCTTCTGTTGATTTTAACCTCAGTCAAGAAGAAGGATTGCGTATACAGACATCGTCTCTTGATGAACTGCCTGCACTTATCGGGCAGCTCTATGAGGCGACCATTCATCCAAAAGATGGTATTCTTTCTACTGAACAAAATGCTCTTGGCAGGATCCTGACGCAAGTTGCTCCATCGAGTCAACCAACGAAAATTGCATCTACGATTGATACGAGTATCTATCAGAATCGTTTTCAAAAGCAAGCGCAATTAGTCACAGCAGCACTCCAAGATGACATTGATGCCAATGCTGTCTTTATAGCTGATTTGAACGAGCTTTCTCAAGGTAAAAAACAAATGAAAGATATCGCATGGATGCAAAGTCTCAATCCTTATGAATCTCATCTCTCATCCTCTACTCAGTGACTCGGAAGTTCTGCCTTACTCGATCTCATGCCTTCATTGTCTCAAAAAATACCTCTTCCAACTGCTCTCACTACTGGATTAAGCAAGACAATTGCCGTTACATCACCATCTTCCCCAACACCAGTACCAGCATCTTCTCCGTCGACCCAACAGCATATTGCCCCCGTGACTGCACCTCAAACAACCTCAACAACTACTTTACCCAAAAAATCGAAGGGGCTCTATATCACACAAAATTGAGTCACAAAACGTCTCAACTATTTCTATGAGAGCACCCAAGAAAATACTGTTATTCATCTTATGGATGATGATGGGGATGGAGATGAAGATCTTTTTTATACTCTTGGGAAAACAATTTATCGAAAAGAAAATTATACAAATAAAGCAAAAAGTGTCTTCATTACAGACGCTCCAAGAGTTTTCACGATGATGGACATAATGCATGATTTTTTTGGACAAGATTCTGCTGATATCCAAAATATTCCTCATGATATGCAGATTTTTCTCCGACAGAATCATATGTTTGAAAATATAGACGCCGAATATCTCATTCACAAAAAAACTGATCATGAACAGTTTGATATTTTTTCTCAGTGGTGACAGAGTGATGCTCAGTTTGCGAAGTATAGAGTGGATAGCATCCTCCAGCCAGCCGCCACTGCAAGCGGATATGCTCTTATTTCTCCACCAGTTCTTGCTGATATATCAGGTGATGCGACTCTGAAGCGTGCAAAAATATACCGTACTCTTTTACCAAATCGCAAATATACTGAAGGCGATGTGACCCTGCGTGATCTGCCAAATGACTTTGTGATACGTGCCAAAAAAGTAGTCTATACGAAAGAGAAAACGCAAATAGAAATTATCGCTTGAAATACAAAGAAGAATCTTGAGCTCCGCTCTGGAGAAACACTTTTGTTCGGACGCGATAGTCACATCGATATCCTGAGTGGATCACTTCTTCTGCCATCAGACGAGACAGAAGAAATCCATCTTAATCGGAGTGATATTGGCACCCCATTGTTTCCTAGTGATGTCATAAAAACTGCACATACAGGGGCAGTACAAATAAAATTTTCTGATGCTACACATACGTCTCTTTACCCAGATCAAGAGTGGTCTTTCGTCTATCATACTGGAGTTTTCAAAATCCAAGATTTTTCACTTCCTGTCAGCTCTGGATGGTATTATGTGGTTGCTCATAATGCGGCTTCCATTCGAGAACATTCCATCCCACAGGCGACACTTTTCGATGCCTATACGCACACCGAAAATGATATATTGTTTGATACACTTCCGACGACTCTCCAGCTCAAATTCGATACTCCTACCGAAGTTGATTTCCAACAGTATTTTCCAATTGATACTATCACAAAAGTGGATGTCTCGGGTCTGTCAGATACATTTTGGAGACGAGAAAGTGCTACGAAAATTATTTTTGAAACACTCCAAAAATCACAGTCGATGATTCTCAAAGTGACTGGTAAAAAAGGAACAATTTCTACGTATCCTATGACGCTTGCGACCGAGCCAGCTCGTATGATGATTTCAGGTATCAATAGTGATAAGATACTTTCTGGCACCATCTCAGAAAATACTGCACTGCCTCTCGTTATCCAATCCTACCTTGATAAAAAATCATGGACGATTTCATCCGGAATAGTCGCACAAGATAAAAAATTTTCCACCTCTTTTGCTAATTCTCTGCCAGTATGGGATATTTCTTATGGTGCCGATAAGGCGTTCTCTCTCAATAGAAATAGGGGAGTCCTCTCTTTCGATCCTACTATCACCGTAGTTTCAGATGTCAAAGTCGGATATCCGCTTACGCTCAAAACGGTCTATAATCAAAAAGACATTGCGCGAGTTCTCTACCAAGGGAACAATCTCTCATTCCAGCAGATTGCAACTACGACGGATATCGTCAAAAATACGCTCAGTCTCCTGAGTTCTACATTGCGTCTTGAGACATCGTCTCCATGAGATGTAGCATTAAAAAAATGAGCATATATTGTCGATAGTCAGTATCGTCCCTTGATAGCTTTTGATGCCAATGGTATCGTACGGTATCTGGATACCGCTATCAGATTTTCTGTTGGATATGAGGAAAATATGGTGGTCTTTACGATACTCCGAGAGGGTTCTTCCGTAGGGAAAATCTATCTTTCTGGAGATATGCTGACAGTATGGGATGCATAAAAAACTTTTGACAAAGAAGTTAGCACCTATATAATACGGGTGCTAATTAATTCTTAATTTATTTTCTCTATGGCAACGATTATCCCACTCCAAGATCGTATCGTACTCAGAAAAATGGAAGCAAAAAAAGAAACTGCTTCCGGTATCCTCCTGCCTCGCGAACAAAATGACAGTCCAAATATGTTTCTCGTAGAATCTGTAGGTCCAAAGGTTGCAGAGAAACTTGGTTATGATCTCAAACCAGGAGATAAAGTCCTCAAAGGACAATATTCGGGTGACGATATCAAGATAGAAGGAGAAGACAATCTCACGATCGTCGCAGCAGAGTATATTCTCGCGAAAGTAGAAAGCGAGTAATAGTCATAGAAAAAGTCATAGGAAGGAATTTTTTTTATCATCCGCCCTATGACTATGACTGGTTCCTATAACTTATAATTTTATTTTTAACTCAAAATTTTATGACAAAAAAACAAGTAATATTTGGAGACGTTGGTCGTCTCAGAATGCTCGATGGAATGAAAAAGCTCCATGATGCAGTCGCTGGTACTCTCGGTCCAAAAGGCCGCAATGTGGTCTTTTCAAAAAGCTATGGGCCTCCACAAGTAGCCAATGATGGTGTGACAATTGCAAAAGAATTTGATCTCGAGGATCCTGTCGAAAATATGGGTGCTGAACTTATCAAAGACGTTGCCAGTAAAACTAACGATGCCGCAGGAGATGGTACTACGACTGCGACTGTTTTGACCTATGCTATGATTGCTGAATGACTTCGAGAGATTCGTTCTGGTATCAATGCTATAGAACTCAAAAATGGTATGCGACTCGCTGCTGCTGAGGTGACGAAAGAACTCGTGGCGCAGTCTCGTCCTGTCACGACGTCTGAAGAGATCGCTTCCGTGGCGACCATCTCTGCTCAAAACGCTGAGGCGGGTCAGATCATCGCTGAAGCAATGGATAAGGTCAAACGCGATGGAGTGATCACTATCGAAGAAGGGAAGACCTTTGGAATGACAGTTACCATCACAGAAGGAATGCAATTTAAGTCAGGATATATCTCACCGTATATGATTACTGATACGGAGAAGATGGAAGCGCGCTACGCTGATATCCCAGTGCTGATTACTGATAAAAAAATTAGTTCTACCAAGGACATCATCAAACTCCTCGAAGCACTGCTCCAATCAGGCAAGAGAGAAATGGTCATTATCGCTGAAGATATCGATTCAGAAGCACTTACGACAGTCGTTCTCAATAAGCTCAAAGGTGTTTTCTCTATCCTCGCTATCAAGGCACCAGGTTTTGGAGAACGTCGAAAAGAAAATCTTGCCGATATCGCACTGCTCACGGGTGCTTCCGTCGTCTCTGAAGAGATAGGACTCAAGCTCGAACATGTCGGTCTCGAAGTTCTCGGTAAAATCGATTCTATCACCGCTACGAAAGAAACGACAACCATCGTTGCAACGCAGGCAGATAAATCTGAGATAGAGCATCGTATCGTCGAAATCCGTCGTATGATCGATAAGACTGACTCTGCGTATGATAGTGAAAAAATGAAAGAACGTCTTGCTCGACTCGGTTCTGGTGTCGCTGTCATCAAAGTAGGTGCTGCGACAGAAGTAGAAATGAAAGAACTGAAACTTCGTCTCGAAGATGCGCTCAACTCTACTCGTGCTGCGGTCGAAGAGGGGATTGTGCCTGGTGGAGGCGTAGCACTTCTCAAGGCGGGTAAGATACTCGATAAATTCAAAGCTCCAAACAGTGATCAACAAATCGGTGTCGAGATCGTGAAGCGAGCGCTCAAATATCCAACGCAAAAGATTGCTGAAAATGCTGGTCAAGAAGGTTCTGTGATTATCAATAAAATTCTTGAACACAAAGAATTTCAGTACGGTTATGATGCGGCAAAAAATGAATTTACTGATCTCGTCGCTGCCGGTATCATCGATCCGACGAAAGTCCCACGCACAGCTCTCGAAAATGCTACTTCTATTGCAGGCATGTTCCTAACAACAGAAGCCGTTATCTACGAAGTCCCAGGTACCAAAGAATCGCCTATGGGTGGTGGTATGTGAGGTATGGGATGAATGGGTGGTATGGGGATGATGTAATTTTATAGACAACAAAAAACACCTTTCAGAAATGAGAGGTGTTTTTTTGGAATGCAATATGGATGGAGAAGGGTAAAATTTACTTACCTTGTTTTTCTAGTAACAAATCACTATAAGACACCGAGATTAGGTCACTCTGAGAAATTTCTAATAAATCAAGGTATAGCTGGCATTGTTCCAGGAGTTTTTCTTTCCCGATGGTACCATCGACATCGATAGCTTCTATTTCCACAAATGTTCCGAGGTTCTCCACGATATCGATATGAAATTTTACGTTATCGATAAAATAAATTTCCCTTTTTTTGTCCACGACGACGAGTATGCCAAGCGATTTAATGAGAATTTCTTTGAGTGACGATTTTGAGCCTGGCTCAAACAAGGTAAAATCTGACTGTTTTGGTCATTTTTTATTCTCTCTTTGATATTGGACAAGATAGTTTTCGATATTACCTTCTCTGAGCTTGAGCCGCCCATGATTTACGTTGAAGTATGTATCAATTTGGTGGTCTAGACCTTTAAAAAAAGCATTCTTTGACTTTAAGATTTCTCGTATTTTTTCTTGATTTTCTGATTTTGCTTTAATCTCAATATTGGAATGTGCCATATAATTTTTATGAGAAGATATGAGTATTAATCATAACATGTTTTTATTGGCAGAGCAGCTGAGAATCGAACTCAGATCAAAGGCTTTGGAGGCCCTTATACTAACCGTTGTACTACTGCTCTATATGTTCAAATGTGATGTGATTGTAGGAAAAAAATCAAAAAAGACAAACTGATTTCAAAAACCCTGGGGATTCCCAGGGTTTTTTAAATACTAACAGGGTAGATTCCTGCCTACGCAGGAATGACGAAATCGATTAGATAGAGTATCTCTTGTAGCTAGTGATGACATCACCACCGACATATTGCTCGATAGTCACCTCTGGATTTACAACGAATGGCTGTGTCATGAGCGTGCCTTCTTCGACGAATTTCTTCATCTTTCCTTCGATGATATGAGCGAGGATATCTTCTGGCTTCCCAGCGTTTTTTGGATCCTGTTTCATCATATCGAGTTGGACTTCTCGCTCGTGAGCGATGACATCAGCAGGGAAGTCAGAGACACGGAGAGCGTTTGGGTTGGTTGCGACGGTATGCATAGCGACTTGTCGTACTTTTTCCTCATCTGTCCCAGCTTGTGCTGTGACGATAGCAGCTACTTTGCTGTTTGAGTGAACATAGGTTCCGATGACAGGTGCTTCGACGATATCGAGTGGTCCGAAGACGACATTTTCTCCTGTTTGCTGAATAATATCAGACATACGAGGTGTGAATGCTTCTTTTGCAGCTTCTACAGAGCCAGCTTTGACGAGAGCGTCGAGGAGTTCGTTGATAAATCCAGTGAAGTTGTCAGTTCGTGCGACAAAGTCTGTCTCACAGGTGAGAGAAGCGATGTATGCTTTGTTACCTTCTGTACGGATGATGATACGACCTTCGTGAGTTGCATTATCAGCTCGTTTTCCCGCTTTTGCGATACCTTTTTTGCGGAGTTCATCGATAGCAGCATCGATATTACCGCCTGTTTCTTCGAGTGCTTTTTTACATTCAGTGATAGAGACACCAGTTGCGTCTCTGAGTTGCTTGATGAGTTCGAGAGTAACCATATAAATTAAATTAAGAATAGAGGAGAGTAGGTGGTAGAGTTAGGCGGTAGAGTTAGAGCCAATCTCTGTCTCTAATATCTATCTCTATCTTCTACTGTTTTGTTTTATTCAGCTGTTTCTGTTGCTGGAGCTTCTACTTCTTGAGCTTCTTCTGTTTTTACTTCTGACTTTTTATTCATTTTTGTTGCTGCAGATACAGGACGTTCTGTCTTTTTCATAGCATCAGCGAGTTCATCGATGATAAATGTGATAGACTTCAGATTATTGACGTTTCCAGGAATAAAATGAGTACAGAGTTTTGGTTGACCAGTTGTTCCAAGAAGCGCAAAGACTGGTATATTGAGGACATTTGCTTCTTTAATTGCCTGTGCTTCGTAGTGACCATCGATTACGAAGATACCGTCTGGGCATTTCTTCATCTCTTTGATACCTTCGTAGCGCTTTTGGAGACGAGCAAGTCGCGTCATCACCATCGCTTTTTCTTTTTTGCTGAGACGATTGATTTCACCTGTTTCGATATCTTTTTGGATTTTGTTGTATTCGCGAACTTGTTTTTTGATCGTTGCGTAGTTTGTGAGGAGTCCTGGAACCCAGACACTTGTTACGCTTGAATGACCAGTTTTGAGAGCGAGATCTTCTGCGATTTTTTGGACCTGGACTTTGCTTCCTACGATGAGGAGCTCTTTTCCAGATTTACAAAATTCAGACAAAGCTGTCTTCATCTCAGCGAGCATTTTTTCAGTTTTTGTAAGATCAAAAACATGGATGCCATTTTGTACCCCATGAATATAGGGCTTCATCGTCGGTGACCAATGGCGAGTGTCACTACCGATATGTACTGCGTGGTGCAGCATGTCTTTTATGAGAGACATAAGAAAAAAATAAAAAAATAATCCTTAACCTCTTGTTTGCGTAGCCAGTTTCTGAGGCGAGAGAGGTTCTTAGTTTCTCAAGAGGACAGACTGTATCAAACGAGGAGTGGGTTGCTCATTTTCCGAGCAACGTGGGTAGTATATGGGCTTTCATTATTTTGCAACTTTTTATCACGAGAATTTGCATTGTGAGAAAAAGTGTAGCATACTATTGGTGGTTAATAATCTACTATGGCAACTATCGATACAAACCCAAATCAAAATATTTTGGATCAAAAACCTAATCCAACTGATTCTTATCAGGCGGAACGGGATAAAGATGTACTCAAAAATGAACTCCAAAAATGGTCAAAATGAGAGGATAAAGAAAAGGCACGTGAAATAGATAAGGTGGTCAAAGATATTGTTGCCTCCCCCCGTTCGCCAGCTGAATTAGAGGATATCCTCAGTAAGTTGCCAATTGATAAAAGATTTATCGTTGAAAAAATGATTCTCGACGAACAGAAACATCAGATTGCCATGATGTCACAAGAAAAATATAAACAGTATCTTCAGGCACAGTTTCCAAGTGGCGTACCGGCAAATATCTCAGAAATGGCTCTTGCGATGGTGACAGATACTTCTGAAATGTATAAAACAGCTCAGAAAGAAATAGAAAAAACGACCGCAGGAGAAAATCCTTCCGAAATCACAAAAAATGAACTTAAAACTGATCAAAGAACCGCAATAGCTGCTACACAATGAGCTGAAGAAAAAACAAAAAACATCACGAATGAAATAGGACACATTACCTAAAATATGCCAACTACTCCCTACAATAATAAACCGACCGAAGAACTTCTCCAATATAAAAAAATGGTGGCCGATCTTCAGCAAAAAAAACTCGAAGAATTCGATTTTGATGCGATATTTGAAGCAAATACTCTTGTGCGGAATTTCTTTGAAAAATGGGACAATCAAGAGGGGGTAAAACTGGTGGATCGTATGACAAATGTAATGAAAAATCTCAAGGTTTTGGTAGATTTTGTGAAGTCGCGTCGGGTAAGTGCCGAGATGGGCGAAAAGGAACTCGCAGAATTTCAAACAGAATTCAAAGAGATCAATGATATGCTCAACGCATTTACGGGAATATAATATTTGCTATGGCTACTACAGTAAATCTAGACAAAAAAAAGAATAACTGATTTGAATCAACGAATCAGATTCAATGACATGCCCCTGAAGAGTCGGAGGCAAGTAATCGTCTAGAAGAAGAAGGCCTCAGATGATCAGTCTCAAAAAAGCCAAAACCTAAGAAACTTCCTCGATTAACCGATGCAGAATTTAATCGTATAGTCCAATCAGACCCAAAACTTCGGAAAGCAATTGAAAAACGTGAAACAGCGATACGACTACAAGAAGCGGCCAATAAAAGAATAAAAAATACAGGGTATCTATGAACTCTCTGGTGAGGCATTACAGGGGATAGTGGTACCGAAGATATGCGCATTGCCAATGAAACCCGCAATGCTTCTATCCAGGATTTTTGAGATGCTCTGAACGCTAACACACAATTTTCTGATGATCTCAAAAAACAATTACGATACCATACTTCATGAGCTGAGAGGGGAGCAAATAGTGAGTCGAGCAAAGTCCTGAATGACCTCACTGATCGAACTGAAAATTATTATGCAGGAACAAAAGCGGTGAGAAATACTGCAATTGCTGCATGATTAGGCGTTTCTGCCGTGATGACTGGTGGTGCGACATTAGGTGCTGCAAGTACTATACTTGCCTGAGAAGGTTGATTGGCACTTGCCGCAGGTACTGTGGCTGGATGAGCTCTGACTGGAGAGCTTTGAGCGACAGCATATTCTATCTTACGAGATGAGGCAGGTGCCGTGGTAGAAGCATGACTAGATCCGACAAGAAGGTATGGAGAAGTGAGAAATGGAAAAGACGCCCAAATATTGGAAAATGCTACATGAGCGAGCAAAGATGGAATAAAATTCGGTGTAGCGCTCCCCCTGGCTGTGACGCCAGTTGGGCAGGTAGCCCTGGCTGGTATTGGTTCGTATGGATGAGCCAAAACTGTCCAAAATATGGGAGAAAATTTTTCACAAGCATCACAGATGTCAGAGCAAGAAAAGGCAGCACGAGCATCATGAGACACTGTACAAGCAGATTATCTCGCACAACAACGCGCTCATTATGCTACAGAGTGAGCGCTTGGCCTAGGAGACGCGGCGGCTATTTTATGAGTTGGTAGGGGTATTGCAAAAAAATCAGCATGATGAAGCAAGGTTACTCTAGAAACTCCATCATCAGCTCCATGAGACAGTGTTCGTAGAAATTCGAAACAACCAGTTGAGTGAGCGAATTTACCAGAATCATGAACAGGATTTAAAAGGGTAGAACCTATTCTCGGTAAAGATTGAATTCTATGAGGTACGCAAGGGGTTTGAGAAAATATTCGTAGAAATTCGAAACAACCAGTTGAGTGAGCGACTCTCCCAGAGGGAGGGCAGATGTTTAAAAGAGTTGCACCATCTGGTATGAGAGTAAAATATTCATCGAGAAATACTGGAATAACCGAGGACGCTTCTGGGAATGCTACAAAAATCACAAGACAATATCGTGCAGAATATGATAGAGGAAATGATAAAAATCTTGGCCACACGCAAATTGATTCAAGTGTTACTCGTGATGCACAAAAAAAATTGCTTCGACGAAGCGCGGTTACGTATTGACCGGGTGCTTATACCAATTCACCTACCCAAATAAGTCACGCCAGAAGAAAAGTCGATACTCATGGTAATGTTATTGAAGGTGTCAATCAAACTTATTTGTCTGATGGATCTAAAAGAATTATTAAGACGAATTCAGATGGAATTGAGGCGACTCGTATTTCTGCTAAATGACAGATAATAAAACAGAGACAATGGAATAAAAATTCACATCCAGCTCCTCTCGATGCTCCAGAAAGCACTCAATCATCTATACTATCTCAAAATCGACGTGTAACAGAGAGAGGTGTAGACCCAGCAGGTAATTTGGTAGGTCATAATACCACGTATTGACCAGATGGGCTTATGCGTCGTTCTGTGATGCAAGATGAAAAAGGGTTTCGAGGCGTACAGGTTTCCGCCGATGGGACTACGCTCAATCAGATAACACGTGACCCAGCATGACGCACCATTCAGCGTAAAAAATGGAATTTTTGACCAGACGGAGCGGCAACTATACATGCTCAATACCCACAGACTGGTAGAGAAACCGTCAGCAGAATCCCGTGAGGAGGTATGACTGATCTAAAATCCGAAAGACTGATCTATGATTCTGAGCATCGTAATACTAGAGAGCTTCCTACAAGAAGAATCCCAACAGATGAGGAAATCGGTAGCATCCACCCTCTACCTTCCAAAAAGAAAACATCTATTTCATCATTATAATATATGCAAGCAGAAGAAATATACGAATGATTATTACCTGATATTTTCCCTTATTTTCCAGGGGAAGCTATCAACATAGACCCAAAAAAGTCCGTCATTGCTCAACAAGGTAATAGACCGGTAGCTATTTTGTCTGTTACTCGATGAGTATCATGAAGAATATATGCCATCGCTCCATATACTGTTCTGGGTGGGGCTGTACAATGTCGAGACGTGAGCTTCCCTACGGAGGAACAAGTACGGCGCCTGAAAGAGAACAAAATATTGTCCTAGTAGAGTGTCGAGATTTACTTGCATTCCTCAGAGAAATAGAATATACTATATCTGTAATGATCTTCTTATGTCTAATGAACAACTCAAGGAAATCCAACTTGCGAAAAATGAACCCCCATTCTCGCGATCAGAGATAGTGTGAACCAATGATTCTGCAAGTGAACAGCTCAAACAGAATCTCGAGAAGTCTACAGTATCGAGGGATGCGACAAAAAAATCCCCATCCGATACTGCTTTATCGGGGGAAAAAGAAATTATTCTCCCCAAAGATACTCAATATACGACTTCTGGTGACTATAAAGTTCTCAAAGATAAGATATGAGGTATGAATGTCTCAATTACTGGAAATTCTATTCTTCTCTGAAACAAGATGACAGAAGGATCAGATAACTTTGACTATATTATCAATTTGGATAACGGAAGAATAAAAGAGGCCTACAATATGCAAGGTAATCGTGGACATATTGACGAAAACATATTAACAAAGATCGTGGAAGATTTGAAGAAACAAGGAATTGATATTGATACGGCACACAATAATTAATAGTATCTTATGGTAAAAAAATACACACCAGAAATCTATACGCCTTCAGACGTTACTGCATTTAAGCCAGTAGAGTCAGGTGATGTAGCAAAATCATTTGAAAAGTGAGCAAATAGTGCTTTCGAGGGTGACTTAGCTGCCGCTGTTATCGCAGCACAATGAGCAGCAAATCAAGCCAAAAATCATAAAAATGAAGCAGGAAAATATGCTAGCGCTGCAAAAAATTCTGAACGAATTTCATGAGTCAATAAAGATGAAACGAGTGTCCTAAAAGATACAACAGAAGTGGCCTCAAAAAACGTTAAAGAAGCAGAAAAGAAATCGAAAGAAATATTGAAAAAAAATACTCAAAAAGAAAAACAAGTTGCTGAAAATCTCGATGCCGTCTGAAATCTCGCAAAAGAAGTATTCTTGAAGGATAAAAAAACTTCCGATACCCTCAAATGAGCCGAGGAAGCAAAAGCCGCAGCTGAGAATGCTGCGAAGCAAGCAATTGCTGCCGCAAGGGCGATGGGGGAGCCACAACAAAAGCAAATGGTTTAACATTAAAGTGGTTTCGGTATTTTGTCATTCTCGTCCGCCGTGGGGCGGAGGAATATTTTTACACCATATTATACCTTTATGGATATCATAAATCGAAGTCAATATGTTCTCATAAGAGTGGCATTAAAAATAAATGTGAAATAGTTGATTTCTCAAAGAATAGTATAGGATAGAGCATATGTTTTCTCATATGAAAAAAATCTTTTTGATAGTGCCATTCCTCTTTCTCGTAGGATGTACGTGTACTATGCCGAGAACTCTTCGGATTCCTCAACCAGATTGCCAAAAAGGGCTTCCAATTTTCCAAAAGTATGTGGAAAAAAATCTTCTCAGCGCAAAGCAAAATGTATGGATAGTTGATTTGGATATGTTTTATAATGCAGAACTCCAGACCTGTATCGGAAAGTATTCTGCCTACAGAAAAGAAGGAGAAAAAGACGATATGGTACTTTTTTCGATCAGAAATATCAGAAAAAATGAAGATATTTTTTATGCAAAATATATCGGTGCGAACCTACGGGATGAACGCGAAGGACAAAAAAAATATCAAGAAATAGTACATGTATTAGGGGGGAGATAAAAAATGATATTTTCAGTTGCGAAATCAGAGATTTTGTATATCCTATGGACCGTAACAGAAATATGCCGCGATGGTGGAATGGTAGACACGCTGGACTCAAAATCCTGTGCCTTTGCGGGTGTGAGAGTTCGAGTCTCTCTCGCGGCACCAAAAAAGAAAAAATAGAGTTAGAGAAAGGAAGTATTAAGTATTAAGATGCAAGTATTAAGATGGAAGCAATAGATTCCAACTCGTCACTCTTTACTCATTATCCAACCAATTAAACGAATAAAACTCATTAAACCTTTCCCCCTTTTATGCACATAGAACTCCCTTCCGATAAGCTCTTTGAAGCCATCAAAACCGTCTCTCATGCTATCACAAATTCTCCGACGACACCTATCCTAGAAAATGTCCTTCTCAAGGTCACGAATGAGAAAATGGTCGTGGTCGCAAATAACCTCGAGATGGCTATCGAATACACTATTACAGATGATTTGAAAGTTGTCGAACCAGGGGATATCACGGTGTCTCATCGTTTTATCGCGTCCTACCTCAACTTGCTCGAACCAACACAACTCACCATCAAAACTGACACAGGAAATACGCTCCAGTTTATCGTACAAAAAAACAAAACACGCCACAAAGGACTCAGTGCAGAGGAGTTTCCGATGATACCGATGGTTCGACAAGATACTCATTGTACTCTCTCATCTGATATTCTCAAACGCGCTTTCAATAAGACTCTTTTTTCTTGTGCAAGTGGCAATATCCGTCCGACGCTTGCTGGGGTTTGTATCCAGGTCTATCCGACACATATTACATTTGCTTCAACTGATAGTTTCCGACTTTCAGAATATCGCTACACGACAGCGACATCTGTCGATAAAAAAATCTCAATCATTCTCCCGACACGAAGTGCTAATGAGATATCAAAGACTCTTCCTGATGATACCTCGGTAGAGATATTTTTTGCCGATAATCAGATACTCGTTGTCTATGACCATATCAAGATCTATTCTCGCCTGCTCAATGGTCACTTCCCAGACTATGCAAATTTCTTTCCAAAAAATACCAGCATCCATGCTCTTGTCGACCGAGAGAATCTCATCAGGTGACTCAGACAAGTGAGTCTGATTGCACGAGAAAATAATTTTAATGTCAAAATGTCTCTCGAAAAATCAGGAATAATACAACTCGAAAGTGGAGATACCGAAATCGGTAATAGCGAAATAGAAATCACTGCTGATGTCCAAGGTTCAGAACAGGTCGGACTCAATGCCACTTATTTTATCGAAGCGCTGCAGGTTATTCCGCAAGAAGAAGTTCGCATTTGATTTGAGACAAGCTTATCTCCTATCCTCTTGCATGGAGCCAATAGTGATACTCAGGAAGAAGAATTCCGACACATCATCATGCCACTCAAGATATAATACTGTTGTTTCGCGATGCAAATATCTCTCTATCATTTCAAAAATCATACAGAAAAGACTTTTACAGTATGAGACGGTATTCAGATGCTCGTCTGAGAAAACGGCGCAGGAAAATCAACCTTTTGCGAAGCTATGATGGTAGCACTCAATGCCGAAAATCCTCATCATACCAATTGGTCAGAAAAATCGAGCTTTGGGACAACTGACTGGTCGATCAGATTGCAAACTGATGAAGAATCTCATGCTGTCATCTATGATAGCACGACTAAAACGCCAAAATGGTATTATCGAGAAGCCAGTATCCCTCGCAAAAAATACAATGCTTCCCTTCCTTCTTGTGCGATATGGATACAAAGTGACCATCTCCGAGTTATTTCGTGAGAACCAGGCGAGAGAAGATGATTTCTCGACGATATGCTCTCGTCAGCTGATATGCATTATGCACATCTTCTGAAGAATTATCGAACGGCTATCTCTCAGAGAAATAAAGTGTTACAAAATATCCAAGAATGATTGATGCAAAAAAAAGATCTCGCATCCTGGAATACGCTTCTTGCCCAAAGTGCTGTACCATTGATTCTCCAAAGACGACAAATGTTTGACTGGATATCCCACCTCACGGATGAATCACTACATCTTCCTGGACCAACACGAGTAGTATTGATTGAGAGACATCCACTGCAAGAAGTCACTGTGGATAATTTTTTGAAATTGCTCAAAGAGTATGAAGATCGAGATTGTATCGTCGGGAAAACTACCGTCTGACCGCAACTCGATGATATCGAGTTTAGCGTCTCGATAGACCAAACCTGGAAACCAGCGAGATATACACTGTCCCGCGGAGAAAACAAGACCCTCCTTCTTTCCTTTATTAAAAAGATAGGAATGTATATCCAGCATCAGTCTGGAAAAGTACCCCTCTTTCTCCTCGATGATGTCCTCTCTGAGCTCGATGAAGTACATATTGGAACTCTCTTAAAACTCTTTGAAGGTACTACGACTATTATCACGACACAGCCAAATCATACGGGCACATCAACTGAATGACTGAGGAGGATTGAGTGGTAAACTCGTTTCCTTGACTTCTACTCCCCCCTTCTATACTGATATCACTTATTTCTTATTGCTCTTATGAAAAAATCGTTCCTCCTTTTTTCTCTCTTCTCTTTTATCTTTTCTCTATGAATAACCTTTGGTTATTCATCTGAAGACACTTCCAATGCAAATTATCTTGCAGATCAAGGCGTTATAACGCAACAAACCATTGCTTCCAAATATCGACTGGATGATAAGATACTGCGACAAGAGGTGATTGCAATGGCATTGAAAATAAAATGAATCGCTATACCAACGAACACTGCTTGCAAGAAATACTTCGCTGATGCAACAAAAAATGACTGGGTGTGTCGAGCAGTAGAGCTCGCTGCTGATAATGGAATTATTACGAGAAGTAATAGATATGCGAATCCAGGAAAATATGTAACACGAGCGGAGGCATTGGCGATGATGATGAAGGCGGGGGGAATGAATGGGAGTCTATCTGAAAGTGAAACATCTTCTTCGTACGATACTCCCTATATCTTCGATGATGCAAACGAGTGGCAATCAGATATCATCAAAAAATCACTCATTAGAAATATCATAGCACCTTATACTTACAATCAATCTGTCAAAGATCCTGGTATGTATGATTATATGGTCCATGTTGCTTTCTATCCTAATCGCCTCGCTACTCGTGCTGAGGTATTCGCGTTTGCGAAGAATATAATTGAGAATTCTTCAATTCAATCGTATGAAGGATTTACTGCTGATTTTTGAGGAGATGTGGATATATCAGAAGGATGGTACTGATTTGGAGATTTGGGGGATTTAGAAAATACTCCAGTACGAGACTACCATATTACTATCCAACCAAGAAAATCAGCTATCATATTTTGAGATCAATTAATGCTAGATGTATTAGGCAAAAAATATTGGAATTGAAATATATATTACACGACCATGCTATCTGGAATGTGTTATACAGGGAGACTTATTTTCTTAACAGATGAATATATTATTACTGCATCATGAGCTTGTAATCAAACAATTAAAGAAGTTGAAAGTGCACTACGTTCAGTTTCATTTGATCTCACAGCTCAGTCAAGAGCATTGCAAAATAAAGATGTATTAATGCAATATTATAAGATTTTATGAGGAGGTACTTTGCCTCAGGCCTACGAAATGCGCTCCCCATCTGGTGTCTCTCTTGAAACATTTACTTCTTGGTATAAAAATACAGAATCTGTCACTTTCCGTGAAGATACCCTGAAAGACCTCGGAAATAATACCTATGAATTCCTTGTGGACATAGCAGAAAGTGGGGTAAAATCAACCTATAAAGTAGAGAGCAAGGTGAATCTCGAGAAATTTACCATTGATAATATCTCATCAGTAAAGATTTAGTTGATTCTCACGTCAAAATCACTACAATTTCTCTGTCCTCCCCACTGGTGCATCTGACGGTTTTTTTTCCTTATAACTATTTTCTAATTGAGGAGCCGCTTGATTGCTTTACTGCGAGAGAGCACAGCACTTCGAGGATAGAGGGTATTCCCCTGTATTCATTTGATCTCATTGGAAAATTTCCGATCAAAACCTTGGGGAAGATTTACAAATAATACAGAGTACAAAATACAGAGTACAAAATAGCTGTATCCTTTCCATTTAAAAACCCTTCATTTTGTCTTTTGTATTATGTCTTTTGTATTTTAATTTATTATGTCCAGAAAGTCCTCCATCGATGCTCGTAAAATACAGATCCTCTGACTCATAGTCCGGGAGTATATTCGAAGCGGAGACTCAACAGGAAGCAAATCACTCGTTCGAGATGAACAGATGATGATCTCAGCGGCAACAGTACGAAATGATATGAAACAACTCGAAGAAATGGGGCTTATCTATCAACCATACAATTCTGCTGGACGACTCCCTACCACACGAGGCATCCGTATGTATGTCGATTATCTCATGGAAGTGACACCTCAAAAATATATCGCCCCTACTCTCGAAACGAAAAGCATTGTCTTTGAATTTCATGATGACCGTCTCTATGATATGATTTCTGATTTTTCTGATGCCACTGGAGATCTCGCTTTTATTAGTTCACCAGAAGCAGGTATTTATTGTATCTCAGGAATTTCTCATTTTCTCAAAAAACATAGTGAAGATCTGGGAGAACAAGTATTTTCCGTGCTGGACGTCGTAGAAAATCGTACACTCTTTTCTCGTACACTCGCCAATCTCACACAACCAAACCGTATCACTATCTGCATTGGTGAAGAAAATATTTTACCAGAATTAGAATTTTGTAGTCTGATGGTCGCTGACACGACTCTCGGATGACATCGGTGTCACCTTGGACTTCTCGGATCAAAGAGAACAGACTATGCCTTCAACCTCTCAGCACTCAGAGCGATCTATTAGCACCATCTTACGCTCGGATTCATACTAAAAATATTGCATTTTGAATATTGATACACTATAATCCGGGCAGTTTCTCCTCCCTCAACCAATCAAATATAAGAAACATAAGCATTTTTTATCGCTCAGGAGGAATTCAATAATACTCTAGAAGAAACGCCGAAATATCCTTAAATGCCTTAGCAGCAGAGAATTCAGCATATTGCGTACTTCGTGGACGATCAAATCGCACTATGATAACAAATTGTGGGTCTTTGGATGGTCAAAATCCTGCATAAGACGTATTGGTTCGTCCATTGGAACCTGCTTCAAATCATCATTTGCTACTCGCAATCTGTGACGTACCCGTTTTCCCAGCCAATGTATATCCTGGTACTCTTCCCGCTTTGGCAAGTCCTATTGTAGCCGATTCAGTCAACATCGCTGTTACCTTTTGCGCTGTCGTTTCACCGATAACACGCTTAATAGGTATCGGTTCAGTGACGACAGTGTCCCCATCAGGATATACTTTTTTCTGAACTGTATGTGGTTGCATCAAAATACCACCATTCGCAAAAGCAGAATATATGGATGCCATCTGTACCATATTGGCCTGGATACCTTGTCCAAATGACATCGTAAACAGTTTCGCTCGTGACCATTTTTCATAGGTATCAAGAGTTC
The DNA here is from genome assembly GCA_041660965.1 of Candidatus Gracilibacteria bacterium. Lineage (NCBI taxonomy): Bacteria > Candidatus Altimarinota > Candidatus Altimarinota bacterium. Next base: position 75,975 of record JBAZVH010000002.1, read on the forward strand.
CTATATTTTCTCCATCCAATGTAATACCAGTGATATCCAAAAATCAGAACCTTTTTAAATATTCGTAAAAAAGTGGCATTCCGATACGTTGAATGATGTTAATCATACCGACATTGCAACTATAATTAATAGCATTCCGGAAGTTATGCAGCCCCTGACAAGCACTTTTCAAAAGATCGTTGATTTCAAAATTATCAATTTTTACCGATCCTGCATCCTCATACATCGTATCGGGCTCTATCTCACCAGTATCGATACCTATCGCCACTGTTATGCCTTTAAAAATACTTCCTGGTTCGTAGGGTGATGTGACGGGGATATTTTGATGTGCTAAGAGCCCTACTTGATTTTCATAAATATAAAATACGCCGAGTGGATCCGCGAGGGCTATTTGCATCTCATCTTCTTTGGAAATTTCCTGAAGAGTAACATATTGATTTTGATAGATTTTTTTGACGTTTCAGGCAGGAGATTCCTTGAAAAGCACTTTCCCCAGAAGAGGAAATACAGGATCCGGATACTGAGTTGGGTCATAGAGCATAATAGTATCCGCATTTCCTGGTCTCTCTGGATCAAAGGAAGGATAGCTCCCTATAGCACGTATAGCTCCTGTTTTTGGATCCATCACGATGGCAGCGGCAGTATTTGCCCCCGTAGTACGTATGCCCTCTTTCAACACATCCATCATCGCATTTTGTATATTGGGATCGATAGTGAGATAGAGATCGACTCATTTTACCTCTTGTTCTTCTTTTTCATCAAAGATAGGACGTCCGAGACTATCCCTCCTTTCTTCTGCTTTTCCTGTTTTTCCTGCGAGAAGATCCTGAAAATATCCTTCAATTCCGAGCCGACCAATACCATCCCCATCGACAAACCCAGTTACTTGTGCAAGGGAAGTGCCTCCAGGATACTGTCGGACAGGATTATCAGTGAGCTTCAGACATTTATAGATAGTGTTTTCTGTGAGATATTTTTCTTGGTCCAGAAGTGTAGGAAGTGTCTGCTGTTTTATCATAGCTGCATCGGTTGAAATCCTCGCAGAAACCAGATAAGAAAGCTCTGGTTCCATTTTTTCGATAATATCAACATTGCGATTTTTACGGAGCTTGAGCGCATCATCGAGAGCCAGGGGATCGAGACGCAATATACTGAGGACTTCAGCGACACCACGAGAAGTATCAAATCGTGTCGGATCCACATACACACTATCTCCCACGATAAAAATCCCTGGATTTAAGAGAGCAGAGAGCTTATCCATATCTTGAGCAGAAACACCAGACGCAAGAGCAATTCGCGTTTTATGAAGTCTATGTGATTGCTCATGAACGGTTGGAGCGATAAATGCTAGAATCGATTCTTTTGAAAAAATAAAGTTCTCTGGCATCGTAAAAGTATTCGTATATTTCATGATATTATCGATACAGCTTACTTGTGATCGATTTTCACAGAGATGACGATAAGCAATATCCAGTAAAAATGCTTCGAGCATATCGAGATTACAGGGGCCTGATGGATCTATTTTGAGGTCCTTTGCTATCATAGTCGTTGCAATAATAGTATTCACCTCTTTCTCATACCCTGTTCGTCGGGGATCGAGTGAACCAAAAATAGTCCCCCGATTCACAGCAAGCTCTGTATTTCTGATTTGTTGCCTGTCAGCGAGTCACACATAAAATGTATGATCAACCAGCGTATATTTTCAGAGTGTCAGCACGATGCCAACACAAAAAACTCCCATTCCGCCCAGCACGAGGATCATACGTGCTACCGGAGAGAGATTATCGATAAAATTTGCGAAAGTGCGGAAACGGGGATGCATAAAAGGGGTGATAAGTTTACTAGGTTTACTAAGTTTCTTAGGTTTATTTGATTGAAAAATAGGTGCGTAAGTATGTAAGTGTTTGAGTGCTTAAGTTAATGGGTTTACAAAGTTAATGGGTTAATGGGTTGATAAGTTTATAGGTTTCCAAATCAATGATTCCTCTTTGTATTTTGCTCTTTGTACTTTGTATTCTCATTAAGTTCCTTTCTCTATCTTCTGCTCTATCTCTATCTTTTCTAGGTATTGTATTGATTTTTTCTCCTGAAGAAAGTGTGTGAGCGTACGAATGCTTGGAGTCGTCGTAATATAGTGAATAATATGTCCATGTTGTGCCAGATGTTGTGCCATAATCCAGAGAGGGATTTTCTTGAGTCAGAAGAGGATATTGTGAGAGAGATTTTCCTGCACGATGTAGATGCGTTGAAAATGTCCGAGACGCTTCAGGAGCGCTCGTCGTGTTCCAAATAAAATGTCGTGAGTACCCTGGAGTGTTTCGAGATAAATCTTCTTTTGGCGATGCACCGACTTTGGATGTGTATCGATGATAGCATCAAGTCCGCATTGCTCATACCACCATTGTGCAGAGATACCATCAGGGACAATCACAGCTCCGGGAAATTTTTGAAGTCTCTCTTTTAGATAGGTAATAATCGAGTCTGTATCTGGAGCAACGATATAGTCAGCTATACTCCCTTTTCATTTCAGACCTTTTGGTGGGGTCAGCTCGAGAAAATTCTTTTCTTCGAAAAAATCAAAAATACTCACGGGGAGAAAAAGTTGCGCAATGATATGAATACGGACAAATAAGTAGCGCGCCAGTTGTACTATCATGGCAATCTCATTGGCTGAGAGAAGGGGCATCGCCGATTGAGGTGCTTCGATAGATTTCAAAATGCCTTCATGAGGAATCTCCGCAGCAATATTCGCCACTATTCCGATGATGGTATCTTTCCCCCATGGAATCTTGACACTACTTCCTATTGCAATAAAAGGACTAAATTCTTCTGGAATATGATAGGTAACCAGACGATCATCGATGGAGCGAGAATATGGTATAACAGAGCAAAGCATGTTTTAGATGATTTCAGTATGAGGACTTTCTTCTTTGAGATAGGCAAAAGTCTTTTGGATTTCTTTTCGAGGAGAGAGTGCAAATTTTCCTGTATCAAATACAATACGACCTATCGCTTGAAAAGGAGCAAGTACAGAAGTGAGAATACCTGAAGTTGCCGTTTTATCTCTGTCCTCTGGAGAACGAGTCTCGATAGATGCCAATGATCCATATCTCCCTCTATAATTATGATCAGTTGGACCAAAGATCCTTTTAGGATATTTCAAAAGTGCTTCACGTGGATTTCCGGCTCGTAATTGTTCTTTGATATCATCCTTGAGGCCTGCGAGTTGTGATTGTGTTTCGGCAATTTTTCGTTGTGCATCGAGCTTGAGCCACTTATCAAAATCCTCTGAGAGATTGGTTTTTTTTTCAGGTATGTTTTCGGGTTGGGATATTTTTTCTTTTTCTGTCATACTCTCTATTGTATCCAAAACCATATAAAATCAACCACCAAAAAAATATCGCATTTTAGAAAAATTGCATACAATTCTTCCATATTTTACTTCATAATCCCTTCTTTATGTTCTCCAATCTCCCGCTCAATATCACCGACCCTGCTATTTTTGCAACGATAGAAGGCGAATTCCTCCGTGAAAATGAAGGAATGGAACTCATCGCATCAGAAAATTATACTTCTCCTGCTGTCCAGGAGGCACTTGGCAGCGTCTTTGTCAACAAATATGCTGAAGGATTTCCAGGTAAACGCTATTATGGTGGGCAGGAATTTACTGACGAGATGGAAACGATGACAATAGAGCGAGCAAAGAAACTCTTTCATGCTGATCATGCCAATGTTCAGGCCCTCTCTGGGGCAGCAGCGAATGTTTGCATCTATAATGCTGTTCTCGAACCAGGTGACACTATTCTCGGGATGGATCTCTCTCACGGCGGACATCTGACCCACGGAAGCCCCGTGACACTGATGAGCAAAGTGTATAATTTTGTCCGATATAAAACCAATGCTGCCAATAATCATTTTATGGATTATGATAATCTCCGAGAGATGGCACTCACACATAAACCAAAACTGATTATCGCTGGCTACTCAGCTCATCCTCGAGAACTTGATTATGAGAAATTTGTCGCTATTGGAAAAGAAGTCGGAGCCATTATGATGGCGGATGTATCTCACTTTGGAGGACTGATCGCAGCTGGTGTGATGAAAAATCCTCTTGATTATGGTTTTCACATTATGATGACCACGACTCACAAGACACTTCGTGGACCTCGTGGTGCGCTTATCCTCAGTAAAGGAATTGTGAGTAACCCTCTCAAAGCACCAGAACCAACGATGGAAAATATCCCAACTCGTATCGATCGTTCTGTCTTCCCCGGTGTGCAATGATGACCACATATGAACCAAGTTGCCGCTATCGCGGTAGCTCTTCATGAAGCCGATACAGATGAATTCCGAGAATATGGTGCACGAGTCCTCCGAAATAATCACGTTCTTGCTGAAACACTTGTTTCTCGTGGCTACAAGCTCGTGACTGGCGGCACAGATAATAATATTATTGTGATAGATTTTTCTGGTACAGATATGGATGGAAAAAAATCCGAACTTACTCTCGATGCTATCGGGATTTCGACTTCGAAATCGACGATTCCCGATGATCCAAATCCACCGTTCCGACCATCAGGACTCCGTCTCGGTCTCCCTGCTATGACAACTCGTGGTATCCGTGAAGCAGATGCAGAACAAATCGGAGACTTCATCGACCGAGCACTCAAAAATGCTGATAATGAAGAAGTGTTGAGGGCGCTTCGCGAGGAAGTGAGAACATTTTGTAGGAGGTTCCCGGTAGTGAGAGCTAGAAATTAGTATACAAGACAGAATACAGCGTGGTGGGATTATAAAATACGGAAGGGGGAGATTTTCTTCTTGTGAAACAGTAGAATGTGCTATACTCTTTTGTTCTCTTTATTTTTTCACCCATTTTTATGCGTTTTATTCTTTCTCTTCTCCTCTCTGCTTTTGCAGTTTTTGTAACGGCATATCTTGTGCCAGGAGTCTACGTCGATGGACTTATGACAGCACTTATCGTCGCAGTTGTTTTAGCCGTGCTCAATGCGACATTGGGGCTATTTCTCAAATTTATCATGGCACCACTCAACTGGCTCACACTCGGACTCGTCTCTCTAGTTATTAATATCTTTATGGTTCGCGTGACGGATAGTTTTATGTTCGGTTTTGCAACCAATGGATTCTGGGCTGCAGCAGTTTTCGCTCTGGTTCTCGCTATTATTCAATCATTTATTGGAATTAAGAAGTAAAATTTAAGTTCCCCAAAAAAACCTCCCAAATTTGGGAGGTTTTTTGAACTGAGAATTTAGATTTTCTGCAACCCAATCCTTCCTTTGTCATTATCGACTTGGTACACGCGGACTTTGACGACATCTCCTACGCGGACGACATCCTCCACGCGTTCTACACGTTTATCAGAGAGTTTGCTGATATGGATCATACCAGATTTTCCTCCACCGATATTGACGATAGCTCCCACACCTTCGAGGATTTTCACGACATCACCTTCGAATTCTTGACCGACCTCGATTTCGCGGACGATATTTTCAATCGCTCGTTTCGCACCTTCACCACCTTCTTTACTGAGTCCAGTGATGACGACCATTCCATCATCTGCGATAGAGATCTCTACACCGAAATCTTTTTGCATGGCTTGGATAGTTTCACCACCTTTACCGATGACCATACCGATCTTCTCTGGATCTATCTTCATAGAGATAAGTGCTGGAGCGAGAGGAGAGACTTCTGGGCGAGGTGTCTCGATAGACTTGAGCATTCCTTGCATGATGACTTCACGGCTACTTTTTGCTTGTGTAAAAATCTCTTTGACAATAGCGAGTGTGAGACCAGCAATCTTTGTATCCATTTGTAGAGCAGTGATACCTGCACGAGTTCCTGCGACCTTGAAATCGAGGTCTCCGAGGAAATCTTCTTGTGCCTGGATATCTGAGAGAATCACATATTTACCGGTTGTATCATCAAATATCATACCCATTGCGATACCAGCGACAGGGGCTGAGATAGGGACACCAGCATCCATAAGGGCGAGTGTCGATCCGCAGATAGAACCCATTGAGCTACTTCCATTACACGTATGAACTTCTGAGACGACACGGACGGTATACCCAAATTGTTCTTGAGATGGGAGGACAGGTGTCAGTGCTTTTTCAGCGAGATTTCCATGACCGACTTCACGACGACCTACGCCTCGCATCATACGGACTTCTCCGACTGAGTATGGAGGGAAATTATAATGATGCATATAGCGACGCTCGTATTCTGGATACATACCTTCGACGAGCTCATTATCGAGTGGTCCACCGAGAGTAGCGATAGAGAGGACAGAGGTGACACCACGTCGGAAATGACCAGAACCATGTGTTCGAGGAAGAATCCCGACTTCACAATTGATAGGACGTACTTCGTCGGCCTTTCGACCATCGAGACGACGACCTGATTCGATGACATTTTTTCGCATAATCTTTTTCACATACTTGTAGATCAGTTCTTCGATTTCCTTTCCATTAAGTTCTTCAGTATCTTCTGTATAGCCGAGAGCCGTTTTGACTTCTGCATCGAGTTCTTCGAGTTTATGATGAAAGTCGATTTTACCGATGTCATAGAGAGCTTCGATTTTTTCTGGCGAGAGTTGGGCAAAGACTTTTTCTTCGAGACCAGCGATACCGGTTTTGACTTCAAGATCGATTTTTGTAATAGGATATTTTGCATTGACGAGAGCGACGAAATCTTTTTGAGCAGCTGCGAGTTCAGCGAGTACTTTTTGAGCGTATTCAAATCATTTCACCACCATATCTTCACTGGCTTCTTTCCCGCCCATTTCTACCATCGTGATCATACCTTCTGTACCAGCCACGACGAGCTCATAGAGAGCGCTATTTACTTCTTCAAAAGTCGGATCAAAGATGATTCCACCATCAGCCATCACAGCAATTCGAACTCCAGAAACTGGCCCTTCAAACTGATGAACACCCGCGAGCTGGAGAGCAATACTGGCTCCGAGAACGCCCCAGATACCAAAGTCTTGTTTCCCAGTCGCAGAATAAATCGTTGGAATGATCTGGACTTCATTCGTCGTTCCTTTTGGAAACATCGGACGAATTGGTCGATCAATCAGTCGAGAAGTGAGAATGGCGGTCGTACTTGGTCGTGATTCACGCTTATTAAAACGTCCACCACCGATATGACCGGTAGAATAGTAACGCTCTTGGTAATCGACAGAAAGAGGGAACCAGTCAGCACCTGGTTTTCCGGTTCTGGTGACACCAGCGGTGACGAGGAGGAGATGACCCGCTTCATCAGCGATAGTGACGGCACCATCAGTGAGGAGGGCAAATTTCCCAGTTTCAAACGTATAGGTCTTACCAGCAATAGTGTAAGATTTGGTCACAGGAGTGACACTCGCGATATCGCGATCACGGAGGCCTGAAATCATAAAAAAATGATAAAAAATAAACGCTTCAGAGGAAGAGTCTAGACTTATCCCATAACTCTCTTTCAAAAGTTATCAGACAAATCCAGAGATACTTCTCTCAAAAACGGGGGAATTATATGAATTTTTCTAGAAAAAGCGAAAAAATAAACTTTTCATATTTGACATACTATAAAATATAGTGCATAATAGTGTTATGCGAAGATATTTTTATTCTTGAATTCTTGTTGTTTTGAGCATTGTATCTATCAGTGTGTATGCTGATGAATGGCTCGATCTGGCTGATGATCTCCAGCAACATATTTGAGCGGATATTATCACACCAGAGATACAGCTTCAGATGGATAAAAAGCTTGCAGAAGCGTATGCCTGTATTGATGCAAAAGGAGTTTGTTTGGCGCAGGATGAAAAGGCGTCGATTCGGGAAACGCTCACGCAACTCGAGGATATCTCTGAATATTATGCCCTGAAGGACTATCATACTTCTATTCTATGATATGTCGTTGGGAAAGCAGACCTTTTACGTGCTATGTCGCAGGAAGACGTACCACCGATGGGTCCTGTCGTGACTGATATCATCTTATCGACCTATTATCAGCATGTTTATAAGACCTATCAGAGAATATTGGGGCGTGAACAGGAGAAACAACGAAAAAAAGAAGAAGGAGCTCTGAAATATGTCCCAGAAGGTATCGTTGTCCCCAAAGCACCAGAATCAGACACGAATCAGGCCATAGTGATAGATTTGAGCGATCAGCGTCTCTATGCTTATGAGGGAGGGGAATTGATCTATACGACGCCTATCACATCAGGTATGCGATGATATAGTACCGTTCAGGGGGATTTTTCTGTAACGCATAAGCAAAAAAATAGAGTCCTCAATTCTCCATTTAAAGGTGTGAAATACAGACTTCATGTTGATTATTGGATAGAATTTTATCCAAAATATGGCATTCACGATGCCTGTAATTCTAAGAGTTGCTGGAGAAAAGAATTTGGTGGACCTGACTATGTCACCAGGGGAAGTCATGGATGCGTAAATACTCCCTATGATGCTGTGAAATGGTTGTATGAATGGAGTCTTGAAGGTACAGCTGTACGGGTTCAAAAATAATACAGTTTGCTAAGTTTCTTAGGTTTCTTAAGTTGCATAAGTTGTTCCTGGACCAATTATTCCTTCCTATCCTCCTAGGCGAATGACTGTTGCTATGACTACTCGGGTGATGATATTACATCACCAAGCTTCTCAAGAGCATTATTAAAAACTTCTCAGAGCTTCTCTTTTTCATCTTTTGTAAATTTTGAAAGTACCCAATCTGTTGGGTCCATCTTTGGATGGCGATCAATGCCGATCTTGATTCTCTGAATATCTTTGGTTCACAATGATTCAATTAAAGAGGCAATACCATTATGCCCTCATGCATTTCCGGTTGCTCGATAACGGATTTTACCAAAGGCCATATCGATATCATCGGAGATAATGATGATATTTTTTAGAGGTATTTTATAAAATTGAGCACACGCAAGAACGCTTTGACCTGAGAGATTCATATAGGTGAGTGGCTTCAAGAGGATGACTTTTTGTCATTCCAAAACGCCAGTGGCATAGACTCATTTGTAGCCAGATTGCCAATCATTTTTGATTCAGAGAGCATCTTTGAGGGCATCCAAAAAAAGAAACCCGATATTATGACGAGTTTCTCTATATGTATAACCAGGATTTCAGAGTCAGACGATAAGATGCATGACGAAAAAATTTATAGATTTTCTGTCCACGTCCCGACACCATTTGGGCTATTTCCTGTTGGAGTCGTGCTACTACCAAAATTGAGGGAACTTCCAGAGCTGGTACTACTTCCTTCAGCAGCAACAGTAAAACATGATTCGTCTGTTTTACCAAAGACACGATCTGCGACGCAACGCATCGTCTGAAAAATAGTTCCTGGTTTAAATTTTTGTCCCACGGCTTCAAAGCCAACCGCAGAGGAAAGGGCAGGGATAACGAGAATAATCACAAACATCAAAAGCAATCCAATGGCTGAGTACCGTATCATATTGATAGCGGGGCTGACTTTGTGTTCGTCGCCACCTGATATTACGAGTAAAAATCCTCCCCAGAGTACGAAGACGACAGTCAGGATAATAGCGATGAGGAGCAGGATAGCGATGCCGACGGTCATGAGTTGTTCCAGACTATAAATCTGTTGTGCAGAATCAGTAAATCACGCTGTTTGAGCGTAAACTATTGAGGTGAACATGGTTCGACAAGGTTTAGAAATAATTTCTTACTTTGTTTGATTCATATAACGCGGACGAGTGATTGCAGAGCCCGAATTGTTTTTCAGCTACGACCTATCACACGCTTCATATCGTCCGTGTGTACGGTGAGCTGATAGCGTGTAGCATCTTCGTCTTCTCGGACTTCGAGAGAGACGGCTTCGGGTTGAGAGACAATATGAGAGATACAAAAACGTATAAAATTTTCTGCCATAAAAATGGTGTTATTCTGCCCTATACCTATAATCTCTAATCAAAATGATTATACTGAGAGAGAATTTTTCTTTAATAGTCGTGCAAAAGATTCTGACATTTGAGCTCCAAGAGACACCCTCTTTCGGACACTTTCCATATCAAGCTCGTACTTTTTAGAACGAGGATCGTACCAACCGATTACCTCGATTTCGCCGCATTTAGCTGGCTTTGTGTGTTCTGTGACGACGATGCGGTAGTGAGGTGCTCTCTTTCGACCTGCTCGTGAAAAACGAATCATTAACATAAGGAATAATAGAAAAATACCCAAGTATTGTATATATTTTCAGGCGATTGCAAGTTTTTTATTGATTTTTCTTCACAAATTACACATTTTTATTATCATATGGAACATATCTCTAATATTTCTTATGTCCACCGAAAAAAGTCGTATATCTTGGGACCAGTATTTTATGGGTCTTGCCCTCCTCTCTGCGCAGAGGAGTAAAGACGCACGTACCAAGATAGGTGCTTGTGTTGTCGATGCGCATAATCGTATCATTGGTATCGGATACAACGGTTTTCCTCGCGGGTGTCCAGATGATGAATTTCCAAATGCTGGACGATTTGATGAAGGAGGAAATCCTCTTCCCCTTCAAGATACCAAGCTGGCGTATGTCGTCCATGCGGAAGCCAATGCTATTCTCAATTCTATGGGACGAGATATGCAGTGAGCGACGCTCTACTGTGCGATGCCACCCTGTAATGAATGTGCGAAACTGATTATTCAGGTTGGTATCAAACGTGTCGTCTATCTTCCAAGTCCGACCTATGAAAATGACGAGAAGTTCCTCATATCAAAAAAAATGTTTCATGTCGCCGGTGTTATATGTGAAGCATATAGTGGGTCAACGGAAACACTTCATCTCACATTCGATGATCAAAATGATGCGTATGTAAATCGGGGACAGTGTGGTTGCGGATGTGGAGATTAGATAGAATCATTATGGGGGCGGCATCTATCGATATCAATAGCATGTACCGGCACCAATGAAATACTTGTTTGTAATTTTGAGAATGCACAACAAGCACTGGCTCCGAAAATGAGTAAAATCCAGAAGAAAAAAGTTCAAAGAAAAAAGTCCTAACCAGCACTTATGACTTCTTCCCAAGTCCTGCTCCTTCTTTTTTTCCTAGGAAGACGTATTGTTAAGCGTGATAATAAATCATCTCATGCTGGGCATTCACGAATAAGTCATTCTACCTTTTCTCGTACTTCATCACTCTTTATGATAATGAGCGAATTAGAAAGCCATGTGACTTCTGGAATTTTCTCCTTATCTCGAGTAAGAACCCTATTCAGCGCTTTTTCTCGTTGTTCTGGATCGTTGTAATCTGGAACTTTTTTTAATGTAGACTGTTTTGACATAGTACATATTATATATGATATAATATCATTGTCAACTACTTCTTCAAAATATCAATAAAGATCACATAGAGAGCAAAAAACATTTTTCCTTCAAAAAAGATTTGACAAAGTTCTTTCATTAAATAAACTGTTTTAAAACATTAACACAAAAATATGAAAATTGTGAAGAAAAAAACATCTGAATTTAAAAAACTTTCTCGAGCTTTTATAGGGCTCAAAAATGAGGAAGAAGTCTTTGCGCTCTTGCGGGATATCTGTACTCTCAGTGAAATGTCGGCAATGGCTGAACGCCTTGATGTCGCTGAACAAGTAGAGAAATGAGTTACGTATAGGATGATTGCAAAAAATACCGGTGCCAGTACTGCTACCATCACTCGTGTTGCCCATTGGCTTCATCACGGAATGGGTGGTTATCATAGCGTCCTCGCACGCACAAAAACTTGATAAACTTGAGAAAGATTCACTTTCTCTTCTTCACCCATCCGCCACGGCCGATGGGATTTTTTATTTATAATTTTATTTTTATGAAATCAACTATTTTTGGAGTTCCCTCAGGGAGTCTCCAAACAAAAACAATCGCATTACTCGCAAAATCTGGGATTATCCAGACGACAGAGCTGTGACGAACATACGAAATTCAGACAGAGTATGATAATCTCATTATCCGTATACTGGATCGTCGTGATATGCCGAGAGATATTACTGATGGAATTGCTGATTTTGGTATTACTGGTTCTGATTATTATGAGGAATCCGGGTATAATACTCTTAAAAATCTTTGAGCTATCGTATATTCTCGTGCGAGTAATGCCCCCACCAGATTAGTTCTTGCTGGCCCTGATGGTAGATTTTCCTCACGAGAAGATGTAAAATGAACACCGATTTATACAGAACTCCCAAATCTCACACGAAAACAACTCACGAGTGAGTGTGGTTTTCTTGACTCTGATATCTTGATTCGTCCTTCGAATGGTAAGACTGAGACTGCTGGTGCGTTCCGGTGAGCGGCATTTACTGATATCACGGAAACTGGTAACACACTTCGTGCCAATGGGATGAAAATATTGGCAACGATTTTTGTATCTTCGCCAACTATTTATGCCCGTCCAGAGAGCTGGAAAAATCCAGACTCTCGTCGCATTATAGAGGATGTTTCTTGTCTTCTCTGGGATACCTTGAAGCAAGAAAATGCACCACAGGTGATGGTTGAGATGAATGTGCCCCGTGCACAACTCGAAGAAGTCTGTCGGATTATTCCTTCTGATGTATCACCGACAATACTTCCAGAACAAAACCCAGTATGGGTCGTGGTAAAGACTCTGATGAGCAGGAGGAAATTCATCAATATCGTTGGTAACTTAACACGTCTCGGAGTTCGTGGAATCGTATCTTCGGAATTACAATCGGTAGTTACTACTTCTAACACCTAACATTCTTTTATGATATCAAATAAACAAGACCTTTTTGTAGAGACGCAAGAACAAGGAATTCTTCGAATGTCCTCTACTGGCGATGACGGTATGTATGATACTTCTCTGGAGTCAGCACTGAAAATACTTCAAACTCAAAAAGAGAGACTTCGAGCAGCGGATTTTCCTGATGACCAAATGTGGAGAATGCTTCTTGAGAAGCCATCATACCTTTGTCTCTTTGTGGATGAAACCAGTAAAGTGTCCAAATGTATCGATGCTATTGTTCGTCAAAAAATTGACACAATATTTACTGATTCACAAACCAGCAAAATTCTCCTTAATTGTAATCAGGATGTACTTCTGATACTGCAGACATCGTCGCAAGGTGTTTCATACTCCTGGCAGATATTTTCTCAGGAAGATTTGTCCGAATTACAACCACAGAAGATGTACCCTGTAGCTATCAATAATAGTCTCACAAACGCACCATTATTTCTCGCTTCAGTCACGGATGATACTCTTCGTATGAGCATGGAGACAGGAAATCTCATTCTCTGGAGTAAGTCGAGAAACAAGCTCTGGATAAAGTGAGATACGAGTGGTGATTATCTCCGTCTTCGTGAACTTATGTGGGATCCTGAGAAAAAGGTATTTTTTGCTAAAGTATTTCCTGAAACATGATGAGTGTGCCACGAAAAAGTCGATGCGGAAGGAAATCTCGATACAAATGGTACTGCGGCGAGCACCTGTTTTCGAAGGGTGCTTTTTGAGAGGGAAACTACTTCTTCAAAATATCAATAAAGGTTGCACTGGGGATAGAGACTTTTCCGAATTCTTTCATTTTTTTCTTCCCTTTCTTTTGTTTATCGAGGAGTTTATTTTTTCGTGTGACATCACCACCATAGAGATATCCTGTCACATCTTTTCGATACGCATTGATAGTTTCTCGAGCGATAACTTTTGCTCCAATAGCGGCTTGGATAGGGATAGAGAAGAGCTGTTTTGGAATCGCTTTTTTGAGTTTTTCGCAGAGTTCTTGTCCGACATAAAATGCTTTACTTCGATGAACAATCGTAGAAAACGCAGAGATTCTCTCACTATTGACGAGGATATCGAGCTTGATGAGATCATCTCGCTTGTAATGGATGGGCTCGTAGCTCATACTCGCATAGCCAGAAGAGCGAGATTTGAGATCGTCATAGAAATCGGTGATTATTTCTGCCATCGGTATCTCGTAGGTCAGTATAGAACGAGTCTCATCGATATAGGTCTGATTTTTGTAGATACCACGATGTTCTTGTGCGAGCTTCATCATCTCTCCGACCATATCACTTCGAGCAATAATCTCGAGTTTTACAATCGGTTCTTCTATCCACTCATATGTCCCTGGCTCTGGGAGATTTTCTGGATTTTTTATCCAGAGACGAGTGTAGGTTCTTTCACCAATTTGCTCTAATTGCAGGGGGGTATTTTTGAAGTCATGGCTATGGTCACCAGGCATCATCACTTGATAGGTCACTTGTGGGGAGGTGAGGATGACATCGAGATTAAATTCTCGGTCGAGTCGTTCCTTGACTATCTCCATATGAAGCAGTCCGAGAAATCCACAACGGAAACCGTGTCAGAGGGCAGGGGAAGCTTCATTTTCATTGGTCAAGCTACTATCACTCATCTTGAGTTTCTCGATGTCGGTCTTGAGTTGATGATAGTCTTCTGTGTCTACTGGATACACTCCTGCGAAGACATAGGGTGTTACTTTTTGAAATCCTGGAATGGGGTGCTTATATTCCTCTGCCCCAGCAAATATCGTGTCTCCCACTCGTGCTTCCTGAAGCGTCTTAATACCTGTGACGATATAGCCGATTTCTCCTGATTTGAGCGAAGGGAGAGGGGAGTATTCTGGTTTAAAACATCCGACTTCGAGGATATCCACGACTGTGTCGGTGCTCATCAGTGTGATGCGATCGCCACGTTTGATTTCACCAGAGAAGAGCTTGATATAGATGACGACACCTCGATAAGAGTCATATTGAGAATCAAAGATAAGTCCGAGCTTTACGGAATCGGGAACTAAGTCTAACCCCCCGCCTTCGGCACCCCCCTTGACAGGGGGGCAAGATACAATCTCAGCGTTTCTATTGATTTTTCGTGGCTCGGGGATTCTCTCTATGACGGCATCCAGGACTTGGTCGACATTGGTTCCTACTTTTGCTGAGACGCAGATAATATCCGCTTCTTTGCAACCAATAAGAGAGATGATTTCACGAGTCACACGAGGGATATCCGCACTTGGGAGGTCGATTTTATTGAGTACTGGAATGATCACGAGATTATGCTCGATAGCCATGTAGAGATTTGACAATGTCTGTGCTTCGATTCACTGTGTGGCATCGACGACCAGCACCACTCATTCTACCGAAGCAAGACTTCGAGAGACCTCATACTGGAAATCCACGTGTCATGGCGTATCGATGAGGTTGAGTTCATATCCTTTCCATGCCATCCTGACGGGAGTGAGTTTGATTGTAATTCATCGCTCTTGCTCTATATCCATCGTATCCAGCATTTGTGCATTTTTCATCTCTCGTTTTTCTTTTGTCCCCGTGAGTTCGAGCATCCTATCAGCCAAGGTGGATTTACCATGGTCGATATGAGCGATGATGCCGAAGTTACGTATTTGCATGCGGTGTATCATAGGGAAAAGAGAAAATTTGCAAGAGAGGGGAGAGTGTGATATAATGAGGATATGCCAAGACGAAACGAAACACAAGACATCAATGACCCAGGAGAAACTCGTCGTATACTGAAACATCTGAGAAAAGATCCGCAGATTTTTTTTTCATTTCCTCCTCGATGGCAAGATTGGATTATGGCACATTATGAGATGGTCGTTTCACAGAGACCCATAGTATCACTTGAAAATATGCGAGATCTCATCTATGAAAAAATTTTAGAACTTTTCAAACCAGAAAATTCTGATAGAAAAGAGGAGGTGGCTCTCATGATCTTGTTATTAGTGAGATCTGGTTTAGATTATTTGGGAGTTTGTGCACATATAACAGATTTGATGCACCAAAAATCACCAAAAAAAATCAAAATACAACACTTGCGTTCAAAGGAAAAATAAGATAAACTGATCCTATGAAAAAAATCATCCTTCTTTCTTCTTTCTTCTTTCTCTTTTCTTTCGCCATAAGTGATACAGATAGTGATGGAGTTTCAGATGAAAAAGACCTCTGCCCTCACGTATATTCACGATCAGAGACTGGTTGTCCAGCACTTGCGAAAGTGGTCGCATTGCCAGCACTCAATGCGTGTTATCAAAAACAAAATTCCATAATGATTGTCCGTGTGCAACCGATTTGTGATATGACGACAAAGATGTGTCCTGTCCTTTCGAGTGTGTCAGGCGTTCAGACGTGTGATATTCTCTTTCCTCTGATTATGAAGGATGGAAAGCCATTTGTGCGATGAAGTGTGTTTGTGGTAGGGTTGTAAAAGAAAAATGTAAGAATTCCCTGCGATGTCGTTAGATTCGCAGGGGTTTTTTATTCTCGACAAAGACATATTTTCTCGACAAAATACGAAAAATCATATCATACCTCTATGTCGTCTCTTCTTCGTCCTCTTTTTTGTCTCCTCGCTCGGCTCTGTATCCTCCGACACAAGCCATTTGTGATAGGTATTACGGGGAGCTTTGGTAAGACGACTGCGAGACATATCGTGACGGAGATTTTCAAACAAAATAAAAGTGATGTCTGGACGCCAGAAGGGAATTATAATGGTGAATGGGGCTTGCCTCTTGCAGTGCTTCAAGCGCGAAGTGGTGGTAAAAATCCGCTCAAATGGCTGTGGGCTTTCGGTGTTGGTATTTTCTCTATTTGTCGACCACAGTATCCTCGTATCCTCGTTCTCGAATACGGTATTGACCACCCTTGAGAGATGAAAGTGCAGACTGATATCGTTGAGCCAGATATCGTACTCTTTACCACGCTGTCTCCGAGCCATTTGGAGGGGTTTTCTGATGTCCAAGAATACTATGATGAGAAGCAAAAAATCCTGTCTCGAAAAAGGAAAAATACGTTTGCTATTGGGAATAAAGATGATATTCATCAAGCTGATTTTCCTTGTCAGATGTGGTATGGACATAAGGAAGGGGATATAGTATTTTCGGACATTTGAGAAGCTATCGATAGTACGATGGCATCTATAACGTATCAAAATCAGCAATATACACTTGAGACACCGATTCTCGGGCAACACCATATTGGGCTGATCGCAGGTGCGATATTGGTCGCTGCGCAGATGAGGATAGAAATGCCTGCTATCTTAAAAGCTCTTACCACGATAGATCTGCCGTATGGTCGATGAAATGTGTTACGGGGTATTTCTGATGCGCTGATTATCGATGGCACGTATAATGGAGGATTTGAACCCATCATTGCTGGAGTGCAGATGGCACATCGTCTCGCTGAAGCGAATGATAGAACTCTGATTGCTATTATCGGTGATATGAGGGAATTATGAAGCTCTGAGAAAGAACGTCATGAAGAGCTCTGGAATGAATTAAAAAAAATCGAGCATGTCTCCTATATTTTTGTCGGAGATATCTGCCACACAGTGATTCGTCCTCTGATACCGTATGAACACATTCAGAGAGAAGTTTTTTTTCTCGACTCACGAGAAGCAGGGAAGTGTGCACAGGGTATCATCTCACAATCTCCAAAAAAATCTCTCGTATTTGCCAAAGGAAGTCAAAATACTCTCTACCTAGAGGAAGCATTGAAATATATTATTCTGCCAGAAGAACGTAGAAAACTCGTTCGACAAGATGCGATGTATATGAATAAGAAAAATACTTTTTGGAAACGACTGAATGGGCTTTAGGGCTCGAGATTTTTCATTTTTTTCTCAATTTTTTTGAGCCGAGCATCGAGATCATCTGATTCTTCTTCTATTTCATCTTCCAGATGGGCCAATCTTTTTTCTTCTCGGAGGGCTCGGATAAAACCGCTCGCGAGAATACCTGTTGGGAGTGCCACGAGTCCGATACCGAGTAACCCAAGAATCGTCGCTATCACGCGACCTGCTGCAGTCCAAGGATAGATATCACCATACCCAATCGTTGTCAGTGTCACGATAGCCCACCAGATACCATCGCCAATATTTAGAACTCTTGGATTTGTTCCCTGCTCTACGGCATAAAAAAGAACTCATGAAACGAGGATACACTGTATCGAGATAAGACAAAAAATCAGGACTTCATACCATATTTCTCGAGAGAGACCTCGAAGGAGCGAGAGCATTCTCGATGATCGATAGAATCGAAAAAGATTGAGTAAACTCGTAAAACGGAGCAGTCGAAGAATGACAAAGTCAGCATCGTGGAGATTTTGCGTCCATATCATCATAAAGAGAGGAGCGATGACGATGATGTCGATGATAGTGAGGGGTTGCACCAAAAAAAGAAGACGTGCCACCATAGGACTCTTTTTTTCTGCGTGTTGTGGCGCTGACCAGAGACGATAGAGAAACTCAGCAAAAAATACTATCAAAATACTCAGATGTGCCGAGAGGAATAATCCACGGAGCGCAGGAGTCATCAGATGATCGGCTGATTCTATAATAGTCAATAAAATACTCACAATCACGATGCATGCCATAAAGATATTCATCGTGAGATGAAGACGTTTTTTATCGAGAAATAATGACGACATATATTGATTGTATAATTCTCTTTTTATTTTCAAGGGAATGAAGTATTTTGAAGCGATTTTTTATGATTTACAACATCTGAAAATAGGGAATGAATCATAATATTTGCGAAAGCTTAATTAGTTGACAGAATAAGAATAAAAAATATAAAGGAATAGCTTAAAAAACTCTACCTATGTCTATGTGACCTATAAGAGATATTGGTATCTTTGCGACAGGAGGTAAGAATCCTAGCGAAGGATGAAGCGGGGTGAGAACACTTTTTGAGCGTTCTCCTATGACACTGAATCGTGTAGCGGTTATTGTGACAAATCACGAAAACGGGTGAGTCGCGACACTCTATAAAGAATTCAATACAGAGAGATCAATCGCACTGGAAGTAATAAAGGATTTTCCAAAAAGAGAACAAGATGGAGAATTTTCTCCAACAGCAAAAGCAGAAATCATGCAGATATATCGTGAGCTGAAAGAAAAGTATGGTCTCAAATATATATTTCTCTCTGGCTATATAAAACAAATTTTTGGTCTTGCTGCACATGAAGTCGTCAATATCCACCCTGGACCCCTCGGGAAATATGGAGGAAATGGAATGCATGGAAATCATGTGCACGAAAAAATATGGAGGGATTATTTTGATGGAAAGATCATATCAAGTGCTGTCACGATGCACTTTGTGCCATCGGATATCGATGATGATATGGATACGGGACCAATTATCGCACAGGTTCCTGTTTCGCTCGAAGGGTGTAAGAGCCCGAGCGATATCCAAAAACGAGTCAATGCTATGGAACACAGGATCCAATGGCAAGTTTCTGAATATATTATTGATGAAAAAATTACGTGGTCTGGCGTCAGAGGCGAACCAGTACATTTTGAGGAGTGACTGACTCTCGATATTGACGATATGTCATTTCTTCTTGATGGAAAAACAGTCGATCTCTCACAGGGGCTTGGTGGATATGATAATGTCGTGGTGAGGGTCGGAGACAATGCTTCTGGGAATTTTAAAGAAGAATGTGATAATGCCCTACGAGAGACGCCAGCTTTTCAGGAATGACTCTTACGACAGACTGCAACAGGTGCCTGGGAAACAATTATTCCATCGTACAAAATGCCTACTCGTGTCAAGGAAGATATCGATGGTGTAGGGACGAAAGTGCATATTTATCTCGATATGTTTGAGGATCTCTGCCAAAAATATCGTGATGGAAAAATATCTGAGGAAGCATGTATCCTACAATCAAGAGACATCTGTTGGGTACCTATGCTTCATGATCTCATCGCTATGAATGCTGATGATTTGCGTGATGGACAGATGGCAGTTTCGGTGACCAATATTATTGACATCAATCATCTGAGATGAATGAGAGGGAGGATTTTTTCACAGTCCATGGGGAAAGCTATGGGGCTGGCAACTCGTGAGATTGGTATCGGAAATGTCGCAGGAGAGACAGCTGTAGTAGAGTCGGGGACTATTCGTTCATATAGTATCGCGGTAGAGGACCTTATCAGAGTATTCAAGGAATTTCCACATCCAACCACAGAGCAACAAGAATATATCAACAAGAACCTAGCGATCCATACCAAGAAAATTGATGACATAGAAAATTGTATCGATTTTAACATCGGTGGTACTGTACAGGGACTGATACAAGGTACAAAACTTGTAACAATTCAAGAATGTCATGTATTGGTAGCCCTCTATGAAAAGCCAGATAAAAATGGTATCATCGGTCCTCGTTCAAATGGTATTACGACTATCAGAAATTCCATGAAAGATCTGACAAATACTCTACATTGGCCTTCTATGGCATTCGAAGACTTTCTCATTTTCATATGATCTGATCAGGCAGCAAAACTTCCAGAATCTCTCAAGCGAGAATGCGCTGGTTTGACACTTGGACAAATAGCGACAGGTACTACGACTGTCTTCAATTCATTTGTTTCTCGGGACCTCTTAGGTGGATTGGACTGAGTACCATCTGTACAGCTCTCATCTCTTACAAATGTGACATGAAATCCACGACACAAAATACGCAATGGACTTCGTGGAGCGGAAAATATGGTGATAGATATTGATATGACTTCTGCGAAAATTCCTCAAATTATTGAGATTATTCAGAGACTAAAAAGTATGCCAGACGAAGAAGCGATGTCTTCGTGGAATATGGGGGTGCCCTATGTCCTCGCTTGTCCTCCTTCCGAGGTTGAAAAAATTGTAGAAAAAGCACAAGTGCGATGAATACGAGCGGAAGCGATAGGGGCTGTGAAAGCAAAAACACAAGGAGACCCTGTCATACTTATTCGTGGTGTTGGCATTTGAAATTCCATTATTGCAGTCTAGCTCATTTCTTAATTTCTCTCTATGGCGGATTTAAAACAACATATTTTTGTTATAGAAGAAACTCATACAATACGTAATGCATGAGATTGAATAAAAAATTTGCAGGCACAGATGGGATTTGTAGTGCAATGAGATTTGAATGAAGCTCACATATGATTGTTGGAGAAGGTTTTGAAAGCTCAAAAAACTCAACACAGAAATATCCCGAATGGAACGAATTATTCTTTTGCCGTAGCGACTCGGTCAGGAGCTCTGAGTGCCCATGCGAGTAATATCGGTCGTATTTTGTATGATGTAGGATTGGGTGGAGATATCACGGTAGAGCCCGTGACATTTTATGATGTGACACTGAGTGATCCGAGTGATTCGCATATGAAAGATATACTTACTGCGAGACTTCATGACAGGATGACACAGGGTATTTATCGAGAAGGAAATGGACTCACAGAAATATTTACTTCTAAAAAGCCAGAAACAATAGAATACCTCGATGTAGTATGAAATAACGGGAAAGAGATCTTGAAACTCTGGTGTCAGAGGGTGGGGACATCCCTTACCGATGGTATGATAGACCGATTGATAACTGTTGCCAAAAAATACAATCGTCCTCTTACTGATGTGGAGTGTTTTGCATTTGCTCAGGCAAATTCTGAGCATTGTCGTCATCAGACATTTTGCGCCAGATGGAGTATCGATGGAGTGAAGCAGGAAAAATCACTTATGGACTTTATCAAGGATACGTATAGAGCAAATCCAGATCGAGTCGTGAGTGCCTATACAGACAATGCAGCTGTTTTTAAGCGTGAAACAGATGGAAAGATGAAAATGCTCAAAGTAGATTCAGCTACAAAACAATATTTCTTTGATGACGTCGAGGTCTATCTCACAGCAAAGGCAGAAACCCATAATCATCCAACAACTATTTCACCTTTTCCAGGTGCAGCCACGGGTGCAGGTGGTGAAATCAGAGATGAGTGAGCTGTGGGATTAGGAGGAAAAACCGCACATGGAACAGCGACCTATATAGTATCAGATAGTCTTTTCGATGATCCATACCGAGTATGACAGAATCCAGGATTGGCAACTCCTCTAGAGATCATGACTCAGGGGCCATTATGAGCTTCGAGTTTTACGAATGAATATGGGAGACCTTCCACGACAGGGACATTTACTGCATATTCCTCTCGGGCGGGTGACATTGATTTTGGTTTTGCAAAAACAACTATGGCAGCAGGGGGGATCGGGATGGTAGAAGCAAAAAATGCCTTTAAACCAAAAGACCCACTTTCTGCTGGAACGAAACTCCTCCAAATAGGAGGGCCATGTCTCCGTATCGGTCTCGGAGGTGCATCAGGATCATCGGGGTGATTGGCAGGAAAAGATATTGATTATAGTTCGGTGCAGCGAGGCAATGCAGAGATGCAACGTCGATGTCAAAAAGTTATTGACCGTTGTGCACAGATGAAACAAAATCCCATACTGGCAATCCATGATGTCTGAGCGGGTGGTATAGGAAATGCTTTTGTCGAACTCTGAGAAATGGGAAAACAAGGTGCACAATTTTGGCTCGATAAAGCTCCACTTGGCGATCCATCCCTCTCAGCTCGAGAGATCTGGTCCAACGAAGCCCAAGAGCGATATGTGCTCGCCGTATCACCTGAGAGTTATGATGAATTTATAGCAATATGTGCATCCGAATGAGTACCCTGTGCATGGATGGGTATCATTACTGAGGGGGAAGAATTTCACGTTACTTATTTTGATGATGATATAATCCGGATGAAATTTAATGAATTTTTCTATAAAGAAAGTCCAATTATCGAAGTAGAAAGTCATAAAGAGAGATATCTGGTACCCCTGAATATCACAATGAAAATAGATGATGCGATAAAAGCAGTATTGAGTCATCCTACTGTCGGGGATAAGAGTTTTCTCATCACTATCTGAGACCAGACGGTAGGAGGTCTTACGACACAAAATCAGATGGCTGGACCATGGCGCGTACCGGTTGCTGATGTAGGTGTTCAAAAAGATGGATTCTGAGAAAAAACAGGAAATGCTATGGTATCTGCTGAGGCACTTTCACTTGCTCCTATCAGCCCCGCTGCTTCTGTACGTATGGCTATCACTGAGGCATTGACAAATCTCCTGGCAGCAGATATATCCGATATAAAAAATGTGATTTTTTCTGGTAACTGGATGGCAAATCTCAAAGATAAGGCAGCATTTATAGATCTCCGTATCGCTGTAGAAGCAGCGAGTGCTTTTTGTCGCGAGCTCGGTATAGCGATACCAACTGGTAAAGATTCGTTTAGTATGGAAGCGAAATGGGAAAATACACTCCAAGAACTCAAAGAAAAGGTCCGAGTATGAGCACCTGTTGTAGGACTTTTCACAGCATTTGCTCCAGTGGCAGATGCCAAAAAAACACTGACACCCTATTTGCAACCGCGAGAAAATACAGAACTCTTATATATTGATCTTGCACGATGAAAGCAGAGGATGGGTGGATCTATCCTCGCACAAGTCCATCATCAGATAGGAGATGAATGTCCTGATATCGATGCAGAAAGTATCAAAAATCTCTCTCGAGCGATTATACAACTGAAGAGAGAAGGAAAAATTCTTGCGTATCACGATAGATCAGCAGGAGGTCTGATGGCTACTCTTTCTGAGATGGCATTTGCTTCTCATGCAGGACTCGATATTGACCTTTCTGGCATTTGTGAAAATACCGAGGAAACACATCTTCTCAAAGCCCTCTTTAACCAAGAGGCGGGTATCGTCATCCAGATCTCGCAGGAAGACAAAAAAAGAGTTATGGATGTATTGGGTGAATTTGATTTAGCACATGATACTCATGTTATTGCTCGACCACAGTTTACGGATAATCCAGATATTTCGGTGTATCATGGCAACCATGAAGTGTTCACTGATAAAACCGCAGAACTTCATAGGGTGTGGAGTACTATCAGTGATAAAATCCGTATGCAGCGAGAAAATCCAGAGACCGTCCAATCAGAGTCCCACATAACTCACGATTATTCACGAAAGGCGATTGAGTATAAGAGAACTTTTGATGTCTCGCAGCATCCCGCTCATTCCATTATTTCTGAGTATCATGCTACATGAAAACAAAAACCAAAAGTTGCGATTCTTCGTGCTCCTGGAACCAATGGCGACCAAGAAATGGCCAATAAATTCACGATGGCGGGGTTTGATGCCTATGATGTCAATATGAATGATCTGAAGTCTGAGCGATTTAAATTAAGTGATTTTCAGTGTCTGGCTGCTTGTGGGGGATTTTCTTATGGGGATACGTTGGGTGCTGGAACGGGGTGGGCACAATCTATTCTCTGTGACGAATATCTGCGCAAGGAATTTAGTGACTTTTTCAATAGACCAGACACTGCTTCACTTGGCGTCTGTAACTGAAATCAGATGATGTCTCAGATTAAAGAGCTGATCCCTGGAGCAGCACATTTCCCATCATTTCAACGGAACACTTCCCAAGTTTTTGAATCACGATCAGTCGATGTTATTGTATCAAAAAGCAATGCCGTTGTATTCCGAGGTATGGAGGGGAGTGTCCTCCCTATCGTTGTCTCTCATGGAGAATGACGAGCAGAAGGTGAACACGTAGAGACAGGCATTATGCAGTTCGTGGATACTTCAGGTACGCCGACTGACACCTATCCGTATAATCCAAATGGAACTTCAGGTGGTCACACGGCCTATGTGAACGCTGGTGGCAACCATGTCATTATGATGCCTCATCCTGAGAGAGTCGATGATTTTGATCAGATATTTTACAACTTACGTGCCTACGCTGAGGAGCACAACCATAGTACATAATTTATTTATTATTTTTCTTTTATGAGAGCTTGAGACAATAGTATTCCTGTCGTTGCCGTCGTGACCTGAAGTGATTCAGATTTTGAGAAGCTACGATCGTGTACTGATGCTATCGAAGCAACGGGAATAGGAGTATTGAGGCGCATCATATCTGCTCATAGAAGACCTGATGCACTCGCAGATTTTGCCAGAAATCTTCCAGATATTCTCTTGCCAGAAAATATACAAAACAGTATCGGTGATTCGAAACTCAAGGTTCTTGTGGCGATTTTTGCTGCAGGATGCTCAGCACATATCGCTGGTGCAGCTGCTGCTCAGACGCAGATGCCCGTCATTGCCCTCCCTGTAGCATCATCAGCATGTGGCACGCTCGATGCATTTTTGGCGATGATCAATATGCCTCCTGGAATTCCAAATTGATTTGCTCCAAGCAATGAGGTAGCGGCAGCGATGGCGTCCAAGCTTTGTCAGCTAAAACTCGAGGCAGGATATAATGGTGTGGCTGTATCCGAATCCTGTATTGGTTTTATTGATACTGCCTTATGTGAGAAACTTGGTCTCGTCATTGATCACGATAGCCCGATAGTACTCGATATCCAAAATATCGATCAACCAACTCGTTTCACAAATATTCCCACAGAGAAAATACGTATTATTATTCCTGTTATGTGACAACAGCTCACGTATGAAAATATAGCATGTTTAAAAAATGTCGATCAAGAAGCTCTCTATATGAGATTACAGCTTGCTGGAGGGAAAGTGGAAACTAGCAATGCCATGATTTTTGCGGCGCAGATTTTGGCTCAACATAATCCAGAAATATCGGAGAGACTACAGCAGTATAGGGCATGATTATGACAGGCACTCAAGGAAAAAGACGAGACACTTATGGTATCTGAGATTATGAGAATTGTCAGTACATCCTAAACTATAGTTTATTTTTAACCTTTTTTCTATGACATACAGCATACTCTGACCTGATGGTCGACCGTTTGATGGCACACTTGATGGTGCACAACAGGTAAATTTTTGAAAAACCAAAAAAGTTTATAGGTTACCTAATGGTGATTTCGGAATAGAACATAAAGATATTATTACTGCTTTTGATAATCCTGATTTTACCGGTCATGCACCTGGAAAATGAACCGCAAGTGCCTATTCCACCGCATTGCTCTATAAACGATTGGAAAAAAAATGAGTGAAGACTGCACACCGTGGAATTCTCAATGCCAATACGACTCTCGAAGAAGGGCTCGACATGCTCCCGTTTGAAATTATCTGGAGACGCTACAATGTCGAGGGGAATAGTTGGGAAAAGAGACACCCGGGTGAGGTCGAAATAGGTGCACAATATGAAGCTATCAAATATGAGGCATGTTTGAAATGGTCCGTGAAAGATACAGATGGTAAAAAAATTGATGATCCATTTTTGATCTTAGATGAAAATTTCAAACCCCTTCTTCGTGCTGATGGTATGCCTCGGCTGATGCATCCAAAAGAAGTAAACAAAGAGTTAGACTATACCTCTGTTATTCATCCCAATAAATGAGGAGAGATTCGTGTAGAAGAAGTCTCTGCAGGTATTCAACAATTTTCACAGTATGCTGGGGAGATCCGTCAGATGCTAGAAACGGTTCAAGAGACAACATTTGATACCTATGCGCAGATTGGCCGTCTCAATGCTGATGGTAAAATCGAAGTAGGTCGTAATACACAATGAGAGCTCGTTCTCGGTGACGAGCTCGAACTCGATGCTCTCCGAAATATGTCACTCAAGAAGATACGAATACATGGCCAAGAATATGAATATGAAGAAGATTTACTCGGACAAAATCTGAATGAGGTCATCACAGAATGAGCAGTTCATGTGGGCTGTATTGTCCTGGCGGAGCACTCAGGGAAACAAAGATATAGAGATCAGGTAAAAGTATGGAAAGATACTCCAATGTCATCCGCAAGGCAAGATGCAAATGATTCCGCAGCACAAAATGTTACAAAAACAGTCTATATCCCTGTAGCACAGGCCTTGTCAGACAGATTTGGTAGGGAAGTGTGATATACTTTTCAGACAACCTAAAATATCATCTTTTTTTAACCTTTCCCTATGATGCCAATCGATGAACCAAAATCTCTTCTCAATATCCTCGTAATCGGTATAGGGTGAAGAGAGCATGCTCTACTACGAAAACTAAAAGATGAAACAGGAATAGGCAATATTCATACCGTTCCAGTAAAACCGGATATACCACCAAGTCCAGGAATACTCGGTGAGTGAGCAAAAATAATTGATGCAAATCCACAAGAGGCCCCTCTGGATATCCGCGATGCCACTGCTCTGATAGCGTATATTCGAGCTCACAATATTCAGCTTGTCGTTATTGGGCCAGAAGACCCACTTTGCAATGGTACTGCCGATGTCTTACGGGCTTCAGGGATAGCAGTGTTTTGACCAGATAAAGACGCTGCAAGACTGGAGTGAGATAAATCCTTTGCTGATGCTTTCAATAAAAAACATGCTATTCCAGCACCACAAAGTGAGACGTTTTGAGATCAGGCAGTAGCTCTTCAATATCTGGAGAATACCAACCAATATCCAATCGTGATCAAATATCCAGGACTTGCAGGGGGTAAAGGTGTCACAATTGCAAAAAATGAACAAGAAGCCAAAGAAGCTATATGAAAATGTTTTGATGGGAAAACGTACAATAAAGAAGGTGCAGTGATCGTCCAGGAATACTTACGATGAATAGAAATGTCTGTATTCTTTTTTGTCGACACACACTCTGGTACTATCCAGTATTTCTCTTCTGCGCAGGATCATAAGACACGATTTGAGATCGATTTTCATGGGATCAATCCGATGACATGAGGTATGGGGACTGTCTCGCCTTCACCATTTGAAAAACATCCAGAAGTGATGGAAAAAGTACATGCCATCTGAGAAAAATTTCTTGCTGGACTTCTCTCAGACGGAATCAAATATCAATGAGCCGTATTTATGGGGCTTATGGTCACATCAGATGGATCGAAGATGCTCGAGTATAATGTGCGGTTTGGTGACCCAGAAACCCAAGCTATGCTCGCCCGTATGCAATCTCCTCTTGGGGATGCGATGATGGCAACAGCAGAGGGCTTAGGCAGATTACGAGATGTACAATTTCGATTCTACGGTAAAGCGATAAACCTCGTTCTCGCAGACCCGGGATATCCTGGTAAAACAGAGACATCATGATATACCATTCAATGACTTAAAAATCTCGATCCAGAATTAGGAGTTATCCATTCTGGTACCCGATGGGCCGTGGGAGAACAAGAGATTCTTACCAATGGCGGACGAGTGTTGTGATTGGTACTGAGATGAGATGACGATACCACCTTTGCCGGGCTGAATGCTCGTGTCTTGAAAGAAGCTACCAAAATAACTTTTGGTAATGAAAAGCCAGGATATCGTACTGATATCGGTCTTGGAAAAGACGGAGTATAGTCTTGAAGGAATCTATCTTGAAGACTTTGTTTTTTTTACCAGTATCTCAAAATTATTTTCTGGGGTAGGGTGATGAAACACTTTTTCCCATGATTTTTGTTCGTCCTTTTCCTTGTTATTTTCTTCTAGATCAATATCCCAGTTTGTGATAACTTTTTTCTTAGCTGGTTTCTCGAGGAATTCTTTGATGGCCTTTTCCCATCGCTTGATGGCTATAACACCATTTTGATGAGCAGAACGTTGGTCCATACATTTGATTACCTTTGCTTCCGGGATTTCAAATTTGATAGGTTCGAAGAAGTACTTCGCATAATCATTATGGTCAGTAATCTGACAACAGGTTGCAACTTTGTTCACATTTTGTCCTCCATGTCCTTGGCTTGTGACGTAGTGAATCGTGATATTTTGACGAGCGTCTTGCACTATCTCATCGATACTTTTGCGGAGATAGTAGGGTATTTTTTGAAATCTCATGGCGAGAGTATGCCATAATTGTTTTTGAAATGCAAATATTCCTACTGCAACCTTTCTTGATTTTTTGGTAGATGATTGTACTATGCAGACAGTATTTTTTATTTCACCCTATGTACCATATTATTTGACCCAAAAATCCTGATACGGATTCCATCTGCTCTGCTCTTGTGGCTGCTGAATATTTTCGGCTTATCGGGCAGGATGCGACACCATACTATCAGGGCGAGCTCTCTGATAAAACCGTAAGTACATTTCATGAGCTCGGGATAGAGCCACCAGAATGTATCACCTCTCTTCCTGCAGGATCAGAAATAGTGCTGGTCGATCATAATGATTTTACGCGGGCTATTGATGGTATTGAAAATATGAAATTGAGAGGCATCATCGATCATCATGCTTGTAATAATCTTACAACCTCTGGACCAATACAACTTCGGTTTGAACCTCTCTGTTCCACTTGTTCGATACTCTTCCTGATGTTTGCGGAGCAAGAGCTCGAGATGTCTGATCCTATAGCACAGCTGATTCTCGCTGGAATCATGTCTGAGAGTCGAGATCTGACCGCTCCTACGACGACGGATGAAGATCGCGAAATTGTAGAATATTTGGTAGAGGATCTCGGAGGTGAGGCGGCTTCATAATAAATACAGCTCTTTGTACTTTCAGATCACATTTTAACATAAAACACCCCCATTTTTATTCTTATTGTTCCGCCCCCTCACTGTAGTAAGGGGGAGTTTTGATGCCAACTCCCCCTCATTTATGAGGGGGG
Organism: Candidatus Gracilibacteria bacterium; assembly: GCA_041660965.1. Taxonomy (NCBI): domain Bacteria; phylum Candidatus Altimarinota; species Candidatus Altimarinota bacterium. The sequence continues at coordinate 105,343 of JBAZVH010000002.1, forward strand.
GTAGGGGGTGTGCAGTCCATCTCCAAAAATCAACTCCTGTTCTTTATTCTATAAAAAATATTATATATGAAATACTATTTTATTACATAAAAAATCGCTTCTGCTCTTGAAATGCGAGAATTTTTTTTATACTGGGAAGGTCTTTTATTTTTCTAATCTTTTTTATGTCGGACACTTATTCCTATCTGATCATATTTTGAGGTGCTCTTGCGGCTCTCGTGTATGGAATTATTTTGATACTGAGCATTTTGCGTCTTCCTACAGGGGACAAGAAAATGCGTGAGATTGCTGCTGCAATTCAGGAGGGTGCGAAGGCATTTCTCAATCGACAGTATTCAACTGTTGCCGTCGTAGCGCTTGTACTCTTCCTGATTATCGGTTTTGTACCACAGCTTGGTTGGTTGACAGCAAGTGCCTTTGCCATCGGGTCTATCCTCTCAGCGCTCGCTGGATATATCGGTATGAATATCTCTGTTCGTGCCAATATTCGCACGACTGAAGCCGCGAAGCATAGTATTGACCGAGCACTCTCTGTCGCTGTAAAAGGCGGAAATATCACCGGTATGCTCGTCGTCGGCCTGGCACTTCTCGGGGTAGCAGGGTTTTATCTCGGTGCACTCTATTTCGGAGTTCCTGTTGAAAAAGCAGTTCATGCTCTTATCGGTCTCGGATTCGGAGGTTCTCTTATTTCAGTCTTTGCTCGTCTCGGTGGTGGTATATTTACCAAAGCAGCTGATGTAGGAGCTGATCTCGTCGGTAAAGTCGAAGCTGGTATCCCAGAAGACGATCCGAGAAATCCTGCAGTTATTGCAGACAATGTCGGTGATAATGTCGGTGACTGTGCAGGTATGGCTGCGGATCTTTTTGAGACATACGTTGTGACTATTATCGCCGCGATGATGCTCGCATTTACTCTCGGTAAAAGCGAGACCTATCTCCTCTACCCACTCGTACTCGGAGGTATCTCTATTATATTTTCTATCATTGGATCATTTTTTATCCGTCTTGGAAAAAACAAGAATAAGATTATGTTTGCTCTCTACAAGGGTCTTATCATCGCAGGCGTTCTCAGCGCTGTCGGATTTTTCTACGTGACAAAATATATGATTGCTGATATCCATATTTTTTACACAACACTCGTTGGCCTCGTCTTAACAGCAGCAATGGTTATTATCACAGAATATTTCACATCGACAGATTTTAAGCCAGTTCAACAAATCGCTGAAGCATCGACCACTGGTCATGGTACCAATATCATCGCTGGTCTCGCTGTCTCTATGAAATCCACAGCACTCCCAGTTCTTGTAATTGTTATAGCTATCGTCGTCGCTTCTTCTCTTGGGGGTATCTATGGTATCGCTATAGCCGCAGTCTCTATGCTCTCTATGGCAGGTATTATCGTCACTATCGACTCATACGGTCCTATCACGGATAATGCGGGAGGTATCGCTGAGATGGCGGAGCTTCCTTCATCAGTTCGCGATATCACGGATCCTCTCGACGCCGTTGGAAATACGACAAAAGCAGTCACAAAGGGATATGCTATCGGTTCTGCAGCCCTTGCAGCGCTTGTCCTCTTTAATGAATATGCTCAAAAAGCAGGGACGGATGTATCGTTTTCTATTAGTGACCCCTATGTCCTCTCAGGACTCTTCCTCGGAGGTCTCGTCACCTACCTTTTCAGCGCTCTATGTATGCAGGCGGTGGGTCGTGCAGCAGGGTCTGTTGTCGAAGATGTCCGTGCTCAATTTCGTGAGAAAACAGGGATTATGGCTGGCACTGAAAAACCAGACTATGGTCGAACGGTCGATATCGTCACAAAGGCAGCATTGAAAGAGATGATCATACCAGCTATCTTACCAGTACTTCTTCCTCTTGTGACATTCTTTGGACTTGGTTATTTTATGAATGTTATCGTCGCAAAACAGACCCTCTGAGGTATCCTCATCGGTTCCATTCTCGTCGGTGTCTTCCTCGCTATCTCTATGACCAGTGGTGGAGGTGCTTGGGATAATGCGAAGAAATATATCGAACTTGGTAATTTCGGAGGGAAAGGTTCTGATGCTCACAAGGCAGCAGTAACAGGGGACACTGTCGGTGATCCATACAAGGATACTGCAGGCCCAGCTATCAATCCTATGATCAAGATTATCAATATTATCGCTCTTCTTATCGTTGGTTTGATGTAGTTGGGAGATAGAGGTGAGAGTGAGATATTAGAATATAAAACACCGGACGAAAGTTCGGTGTTTTTAAAAATCTATGAAACACATAAATCTACAAAAGTAAAAAATATTTTGACAAATGTATCCTAAGATATAAAATGCAGACCGTTTACCTATAATTTTTATTTTTATGGCAGAAAATTGAATCTCATCGTATAGTCTTTATGCCACAAATACATGAGCTCAGGAAGAGCTCGAAAAGGAGGCAGATCCAATGACTACATTGCGTTATGAAGGTAGTGGGTTCGTTTTGCCAGCACAATTTATCTCCCATCTAAAATTATGGGCACTTATTGTATCCAGAGAAGAAGGTGCAAGAGACTTAGACTACAGAAATGATCAACAATTGGCAATCTTACATCTTTTAGAAAATGATCCGCATTACTGACCATGTAGTCAGGAGTTGCAGAAAGTCGGCAGAATTGTTCATCGTCTAGAAGGTGAACTTACTGAACTGCGCGCTGAAGCTGATGGAAAGTAGAGTAAAATTATTTTTTCTTCGGAGGATCTTTTGAGAGATAGGTTTCGAGAGTATCAGCCCAGGTCCCTCCAGCATCTATCATTTTTGCTTTTTCTAGGAGTGGTCTTGCGATGTCTGTTTCTCATTTTTCCGCATGGATAATTCAGGCCTGTACGAGAGCGATAAGGTGATTTGGTGTTTTTTTGAGGATATCATCGAGGATAACTAGTGCTGTGTCAGAGTTTCCAGCGAGTCGTAGAGACCATGCGCGGAGTCCGAGAATATCAGGTGAGCTCGGAAATTTTTCCATTCATCGTGCGATCCATTTTTGGACAAGTGGCATTTGTTTTTCCGTGAGAGCGAGAAAGAGAGCGTTGGTGATGTCGAGCTCGGTGACATCAGGATTTTCGAGCAGATGACCGAGGACCTGAAACATAGTATCATTCATCCCGAGAACACCATAATTATATGCGAGCTTTCTCTCGACCACATTCTTGGGCTGGTAGCCACCAGTGACAGCATTATTAAAATACAAATTTGAGAGCTGATAATCATTGCGACCAAAATAGATCAGACCAAGCAGAAAATCTACTTCGGCGTCGTCTGAGTCAAGGAGCTTATATTTTTTGAGGGCATTTTCAGCACGGTCATACTGATTGGTGAGGTACGCAGAAAAACCAACAATTTTAAGGATTGGCTTGTAGTCAGGTTTACGCGAGAGAAGATTAGCTCCCACTCGTATGACGGTGCTATAATCCTTATTTTTGTAAAAAGCACCGATGAGGAGTGCTTCCTTATAATTTATATCTGTATTTTGGAGATTTTTGAAGTCTTCCAATGCCTTTTTGAGAATATTGATTGGTTCATAATTATAGGAGTATTTTTTGATGCTCGTTTCGCAATCAATAAAGGTCGTTTCACACATCCATGAAACCTCGTATGCCTGTCGAACATAGGCGGGGATATCGATTTTGGAGAGCATTTTTTGGAAATCTGGATCCTTGGTATACCGCATACCGAGGAGGAGTTCCTCTTTTTCTCGTGTGGATAAGATAGAGAGCGCCTCGGTATACCATTCGATACTTTTTCAAAACTCTCTCGCTCGAAATGCTATGGCTGCCGCCTTTTTTTTATACTCAAGATCAGAGGAGAGCCCGATAACTCGCTGATAGATAGTGAGCGCATCGTGAAATTCATTATTGAGTGCAAAATAATCTGCCTTTTTTGAGAGGAGTGTTGCCCGTTCTTTTTTTGTTTCTGCAGGGAGAAGTGCATCGCTCGCTCGTTCTCGTTCGGCCTGTTGTTCTCTTTTTTGTTCTGCTTTTTGTATCTCGGAAACTGGCTCGATAGTGACCTCAGGAGACTCAGCTGATGTGGCAGGGAATTGCTCTGACCTATACAAATATGCTATCAAGAGAGTTCAAATGGAGACGACCAAGAGAGTTCAAAAAAGTACTGTGAATTTTTGTGTGAAGAATGAGCGAGACATCTTGTTATAAGAAAAAAATAAGTACACTTAATGGTCGGTAGTAATATTTTATAACTTTTATTTTATGTACAAGCCATTTCATATTGCTCTTGTTGCCACTTTGCTTCTTGCAAGTATTTCATCAGCATTTGCTGCTATCGATGATACACAAGTTATCGATCAAGAGAAGAGTACATCAGAGTCTGAACTTTCATTTCAGACATTTTCGTCATGTCAGGATATGAATACTGTTTTGAAAAAATATTTCCGAAATGCACTTCTCGAACAAGTGAAACTGAATGGGCAAGGAAACCCAAGTATGGATAATGCAAAATGATGAGGCATGGCGGAAGGTATCGGTGGAGGTGGGGGAGACGGTATGGCTTTCAGTAGCACCAATGTACAGATAGAGGGCATCGATGAGGCAGAAGTGATAAAAACTGACGGCAAATATATCTATTATGCTTCTGGTACTCCAGAGAAAGATGGTTTTCAATATGTGACTATTACCAAAGCTTCATCTGCTCAAAATCTAGAAATCGTAAAAAAAATCAAACTTCCTTCCAATTATGGAAATATTCAACTCTATCTCGCAGATAATAAGCTCACGATTCTCGCAAATAAATGGAATCAAAATTATATCTACAATCCGAGCCCTATTTCTATAGGAAATGGGGGCATGACTGTCGTAGTCGTGTATGATGTGACTGATGTGACCGCACCAAAGCTAGATAGATTTTATACCGTGGATGGTGACTATTCTCAGTCTCGTCGCGAAGGGGAGTATCTCTATGTGGTATCACAGAACTTCATCAATCTCAATATCTGGAATACCGTATGAGTGTACACAACAGCAAACATTAATACGTATATTGATACAGATTTTTCAGTAGAAAAAGCATTTCCAAAATCAGTCGAAATCAATCGTACAAGTGATACCACCAAACAGCTCACGCTCAAGTGAAAGAAGATACCCTATTCTCTGACAAAAGATACGGTTGGTTGTGATGAGATAGAATATATCTTGCCAAAAAAACCACAAGGACTCTCCTTTCTCACGCTCTCGACTATTCCGCTCAAGAGTGCTGCACCAGCACAAAAAAAAGTCATCTCTGGTGATGCGAGTCAATTTTTTATGACCAAAGGAAGTCTGTATATCGTGAGTAATTATTGGAAACAAGGAGTGGGTGGCTCGCCTTGTCCGATTAACGCACGTTGTCTGGTACCAGAATTTCGATCCGAACAAAATTCTCTCATTCATCGATTTAGTACGAACAAATCTACTGTAAAATATGAGTATTCAGTTTTGACACCGGGTATGCCACTTTCTCAGTATGCGATGAATGAAAAAGATGGCGTTCTCTTTACTGCAAATCAGAAAGATTGGACGACCAATGGAGTCGATATATTTGCTATTGATGCGACTGGTAAGCTCCTTTCAAAACTCGAAAATGTCGGTGCGAATGAACGATTTCAAGCTGCTCGTTATATCGGAGACCGTTTGTATCTCGTGACATTTCAGCAGGTAGATCCATTTTTCGTCATCGATACAAAAGATGCAAAAGCGATGTCGATCCTCTGAGAACTCAAGATGCCAGGATATTCGACCTATCTGCACCCGTATGATGCGACACATCTTATCGGTATCGGCTATGATACGAAGACGGCTCAATGGGGTGGTACCATCAATGGAGGACTCAAGTTTGATCTCTATGATGTAGCGGATATCAAGAACCCAAAACAACAGTATTCAAAAATTATTGGCGGAATGGGGTCATCCTCTGATGCTCTCTGGAACCCACGAGCTCTCGTATGGGATAGTGCAAAAAAGACCCTTCTTATCCCAGCACAACTGATGGATCAGAATCAGGTGACTTACCAGTCAAGTTACGCATGGCAAGGCCTTCTCGCTGTCAAAATTGGTCTTGACGGTATCTCTGAAGCTGGACGTGTGACACATATCGATATGACAGGCATCGCAGAAAAACGTAAACAAGAGTGTGCTCAATATACGGCTGTTGTGACAGAAGAAAAATGCTATACACTCATCTCGACAGGGGAGAGGATATGCATGAAACCAGGGGATAATCCAGCGAACCAAAATATTCCCGCCTATTGTTTTGCTGAAAACGATGACTCATCCTATCTCGCGAATCAGATATGGAATTATTATCCATACTTTATCCAAAGAGGTCTCTCTATAGGTGATACGCTCTATACCGCGTCTCCTAGCTATATTCAGGCCAATCAATATGGTGGCTCATATGGATTTCTGAAGAAAGTAGAGAACGGCGCTATAGCTGATACTGTCCCAAAAGGGTAATATTTATGGAAATGTATACAAAAACCACCTCTGAGATGAGGTGGTTTTTCAGGGAGAGGCATATTTGCATTCCAGAAAAAAATAGACTATACTTATTTTATGGTCAACGATACATCTCTTCCAAGTCAGACAAAGCTCAATATTGATGCTGCTAAAAAATATGTTTCTACTGCTGAAGCTACTATCGAAGATTCTGCAAAAATAGCACTTCAAACATTGGAAAAAGCTCTGAGCTCCTCAGAGGAAACGAAGGAGGGGTTAATGGCGCTTGCACAAGCTGTTGAGTCAGCACAAACAGAATCTGCAAAAGAATTTACAGCATGAGAATTTGAAAAACAGATTACCACACCATCAGTTCCACAAATTGCTGAAGGTACTCCAGAAAACAATGAGACATTGCCACCCAATGCTACCGCTGAATATATCGTCGAAAAAGTCTATGAAACCAACAATGAAACACTTATCGATGGTGCCGAGCTTCTTCTCTCGACTCTCGATACACAACTCGAGGTTTTTTCTCTGAGCCCTTACGAGAAAGAGAATATCAAAATAGGTATCCTCTGATATGTGTTTGATCATTATTATGAAGTGCTCGGAGGTATAAAAATATCTGAGATTGGCAGTATATTTACTGATATTAACAACACGTTTAAGAAGGTCTGAGATGTCACAAAGTGAGGACTCGGATGAGTTATGAAAGATCCGATGGGAAAGTTTGATGCTGCAAAAAGTTTAATGGAATGATCGACTGATTCTTTTTCAAAAGTATCAAATTTCCTGGATAATAAAGCATCGATAGAGGAAAGGGTGAGTGGACATATTGCACAAAAGTTTGGTCTTATGCTCGAAATCCTCGGAACCCATAGACCAGCCGGAAAAAATATTGATGAGGCAGATGTTCTTTCAGGATTTCTCTCTGATCCACAAAATATTATCGATATCGAAAAGAAATTCCCAGCTAAAACAGCAGAAGAATTTGAACAACAAATAAAAACTGCTCCTCAGGCATGACCAGAAAGAACCGCAGAGATGGCGGGGAGGTTGAAGAGGGTATTTGAAAACAAAACCGCGATTCTCGACAAAGTCACTGGTTCGGGAAAACATATTCTCGATATGTTTGCAGATAGTCCTGACACGGGCGGTCCGATGTCTTGGTGACGTGATATGCTCAAGTGAGTGCTGAAGTTTCTCTCATGACTTCCATTTATTGGCAATTTTATCAAGATGTTTTTGGGCGTTGAACCCAGTGAGGATATCGATACCTATTTTGGTGACGAAAAACGTTTTCAACGGTTATCTGCCAAGAATCTAAAAGCACTGAGTCAATCAAAAAAATCTCCTCTTATGTCTGGCAAAAATCTGGTCAATGTGACGACGAGGCGCCTTGCTCCATTTACCAAGGCCTATATGCCCGTTTCTATGACTCCAGAACAAAAAATCCCAGCGGTATCTCCCGAGATGTGGTCGAGCATTATCGATCAGCATGAAATAATCGTTTTCGAGGATAAGAAACAAGTGAAGAAGACCATTCCTCCTACAAGCCATATTACAGAATCAGATTTTGTGAATGGGAAACCACAAGAATCATTTTTTAAAAAAATAAATGGACTCACGGATGTATTGGCATGAAAAACACCGCCAGCACCTCCTTCAAATACTGAACAAGCACCTGCCGAAACTGTATTGCCAGCATCAAAAAATGAAACACCAGCACCGACTCCCACTCCTGAGCCGACAGAATGAAAGACAAAAGCCGAGATAGCGGGGGTGATTGTGAGTAAATGAAAAGAAATGCTCTCAAGGGCTCGGGAGGGGGCAAAGGAAATTAAAGATAAAGCTACCCAGAAGCTTCTTCTGAGTACGCTCGATAATATAGAGAGTATCTTACGTGAGGGTAACATAGGTAAACTCCCAGAAGCTCTCACACTCTTAAATACTTATAAGGAGAAAATGCCATCAGAAGATCAGATATCACTTCAAACTATCAATAATTTGATTAGCGCATGGGGGAGAGCTCCAGATACGAAGCCCGCTGCTTCTCCTATTGCCTCTACAGAAAAGGTTGCTGCCAAGAAAGATACTCCCCCAACTCCCACTTCTCCAGAGTCTGATGTGGATGCGACATTTTGGAGTTCTGCAAAAGCTTGGTGGAATACGGGGGTAGATGGTATAAAAAGCTATGTTGCTCAGAAGATTTCATCGAAACCGAAACAGTAAGCAATGAAATAGATATATAAAACAATAAAAATAGATTTTTCAAGGTTAATTCATAGAAAAATAAAAAAACAATCTGATTTATTTGCAAAGGCAGAAAATATATGGTATTCTCAAGAGGATGTCATATTTCTAACCTTTATTTTATGGCTGATACTAATAAGAAACCTGCTGAAAATCCTGATCTTGAAATTCAGGAAATTATTCAAGGTTTATGACTTCCAGATGCAGAAAAGCAGAGAGTAGAGAGTTTCTTTAAAAGAGATTCTATTAAGACCATTACTCATGCTCGAGTGAATCTGGAATTTCTAAAAAAAGCTCTTAAAGAAACAAAAGATCCAGATAAACAAGTATTAGGAGCTATCACAATGATTGCCACCGGTACCCCAGAAACTCAAAAAATATTACAGGAAGCAGAAAAAACTAAAGCGTGGCAGAAAGTAAATTCTGAACGCACACCGGAACAACCAAAAACTGCTCCAGAAAAAAAAGGTAAAAAGAAATGAGATCCCGATCAAGAAGAGGAGACAGCACCGGCAGTACCAGCTCCAGCCCCAAAAAAATCTGATCCACAAAAAGCTCATGGTGGCAATTTGGATGGTGGAATTGATGATGCAGGTGTGAGTCTCTCAAGACATATTGATAATCTCAGAAAAGATCCACGAGTAAGCGGGAATCCAGTTCTTATGCTGAAACTGAAAAATATAGAAAAAGATGTACAGAAAGGGATAAATATCGAGAACGCGAGAATGATATTAAAAGATTTCTGAAAATGACTCTCTGATGCAGAAGTCATGGATACGATGCCGGGCGTCGTGGAAGCTCTACGAAATTTTGAGAAAACTGATACCATGATGGCTCCAGATGAAGGGAAGGCAGTATTTTTTATTAGTATTGTCCGACAGATTTATGCTCTCCGTGGACGACTCGTATTCCTCACAAACAATGATGTAGAGGTCAAGTGAGCACCAGAGCTCAAGAATTTTATTGCTTCTTGTAAACCAAAGACAAAGGAATGGCTCAAAAAAGGTCTGATACTCAATTCGACTCAAGCGAGCACATTTATGAGTAGTATGGGGTCCGATATGAGTAAACTCACTGTCGATACTTTTGTTGCAACGAACAAAGACCTCATAGCAAGCAATTCTCCTATTGATGCAGATATTCTCAGTTCTTCAAAGGCAGGAGGATTTAATGTGACAGAAAATGGCGTCCTGATACGTGATGGCTTTAATATCTGAAAAGAGCTCCAGACAACGCAAGATGCTATCGAACGCATGAAAAAGATAGGAGTCATATCGCCAATGCAAAAAATATGAGGAGCTGGAGTACAGATAGCTGATCTGGCGTACAATGTGGTAAAAGTATGATTTGTCGCTGGAACTATCTGGAAAGGTACAAAAGCAGTCTGGAAAACTATTTTTGGTGATGAAGCAGCTATGAAAGAGGCATGGTGAGAGTTTGGTAAGACTGCCGCATGGACAGCATGAATCTGGTATGGTGGAGAACTCGTCAAACGTACTGCCAATACTATTGTTGATCGTACACAGAATGGTGAATTTGAACCTATTATGAAAGGTATGTCGCCACATCACTCAGAAAATGTGTGGGCTATCTGGGATACGGTGTGAGGCGGTATTGTTCCAGAACGTATAAAGACAGCCAATATAATTCAGGGCCTTTCGTCCAGTACAGTAGAGTGGCATATATTCCGTTCACTGATTACAGATTGTTTCAGTGATAGAAATTCTGGACTTTCCAGGGTATCAGCAACAAAACTCGCTGATGCGGTCTGATATCGAGACCATACATCTGTTGGCTCTCATGTGGGGGATATCCGTAAGTTACTTACCGGTCCTGCCTTTGGTCCTGATAAAGGTGAAGAAATGTATCTTAAATACTTTGGTAATAGAAAAACTGCTGAACAATCATACAAAATCCTACGAGCTATTGCGAATTATCGTAGTTCTGGACCAGATGCTATTGACCGTCGAAAACCTCTATGGACTCTCTTTGCAGAACCATTGAAGGTGAAGCCAGAGGTGCCATTTAATGTAGAGAAAGAGATGGAAGAGCTCAAAGAGAGTCTCAAGGGTGCCGGTGTTTCTATTTTAGAATCTGGTATTAAATTGGGAACACTGGGAGCTACTGGTGTTCGTGTTGCATTTGAGGGCATTGAAGGTGCATTTGATATCGCAACAGATACTCTCAAACATCTTACGCCAGCCGAGTTGTGAGTATTAAAATGAGCATTGGCAGTATTATGATTGACCGTTGCGGGCGCTGGTGTTGTTTATGGTATTACCCTGATACCATGATTCGCTGCTGCTAAAGTATTGGCAATTACAGCTATTGCAGGTGCTGTTTGATATGGAGGTTATAAACTTATCGACACAGCTAAATGACTTCTTGATGACCCAGATAAACTCATTGAATTTTTGAAAAAACATGGTCCACAAAGTGTTAAAGATATTATTGCTCAAATTGAAGGCGTATGAAAACCATGACTCGATATATTAAAGGATTTACAAGAAAAAACAAAGGATATGAATCTTCCTGACTGGGTACAAAAACCCATAGATGATATGCTCAAAAAATTATCTGGCGCATCATCTGGGTGAACTAACAATTCTGGAAATAGTGATGGAGCATGAACGGGAGGGGCATGAGAAACACCCAGTACTATACCTACCGAGCTGTAATAAAATTAATTGTTTATAAAATATGAGCGAATTGCCTGTACATAAATATAGACGAGACAAGCTCGAAGGAGCTATAAAAGGTATTGATAAGCTTTCTCCTGAGATAAAAGCTAATCCTGAGGTGAGCGAAGCTATAAAAGAAGTTAGAAAACAGATCAATGAACTCAAATGAAAAGTTCAAGAGGAAAACTATGATGAATTGAAAAGGCCTACAGAAGCATCTTTATCGGACCTCAATAAGAGCATAAAAAAAGCAGAAAACGAAATATCTTCTAAAGCTGCCGAAGGACTGAATATGTTAAAGATAGATAGTATCGAAAAGGAAATTAACTCTTTCCCTGTGGAGTTTAAAAATGCACCCTATGTGAAAAATAAAATTGATACTATTTTTTGAACCTTCTTAGAGTTAAAGAATACTCCTTCTCTTTATGATGCCAAGAAAAAGGGTATAACGGATCTTGTTCATGAACTTCGTGGACTTAAGCATATCGTTGAAGCTCAATTTAATGAACTCAATAGTCTAGAAAAAAATTTCAAATCATTATCTCCTGAGATTTCTTCAGATTCTAGAATCAAGCCTCTTATTGCTGATATTTTTTGAGAAATAAATTATCTTAGAGGGAAAGTAGGGTCTGATGAATATAATAAGGATAAAATTAATGATAAATTAAAAGCATATAAATCAGTCGAACCCTTTGTAAATTCTCTTTCGGAGAGAAATAGAACTTTTGAGAAATTTCAAAAACAGGCACGAGAATTTGTTTGATCAAAAGGACCAAAAAATGCTGAGATTTTATATGATTTTTTCTCACTTGACAAAGAGGATGTATGAGATGCGGAAAAACTCGCTGCTTCTCTGGCTCAGATGATGCTAGAGGGTGATGGTCTTACATTGACACAAATACTTAAATTCGCTGATACTTACAAGGATAAAGATGAGAAAACTGTTTCTGAAGAAACAATCAAAAAATGGGTAAAAGAAATAGATGAAAATACTTCTGGTAAAGTTGATGGAACAAAAATAGAATGATCTATGCCAGTGGGCATGCAGGAGGCGATCAGGGGCCAATTAAAATGACCAAATACATTAAAGATGATGCAGGTGGCATCCGAGCGATACCAAGCTGAACTGAATGATTATTTAGCGGGTGTTGATAATGAAAAACCACTTTCGGAATTATGATTCACTGATGATGATTGGTTTCTGAATTGGAAGGATGATGCTGGGGAAGGACTTGAGAAATTAAATTTTACAAATCAAGAAGCCAAGCTCGTATTTCTGGAAGCATATACCACTCTTTTAGCTGGTGTTATCAAAGATCCTGGACAATTAGACGCCAAAGAATGGTCTCTGGGATGGTGGTGGCTGGCTATTATTGCTAGTGGCCTGCTGTGATCTGGTCTATTCACTTATCGTTGGTTTTTCTGACCAGAGAAAACTGCGAAATTATTTGAAAGATCGACAAAACCTATAAGTTCATTTGTTAAAAATTTGTGGGTAAATAATAATCTTTATAAATCAACAAATGACACATTAAGTGACGTATATAGGTCATATATTGATGGGAATATCAAACTTATCTATGCTAGAATGGCTTTAAAAAAAGGAGGAAAAGTGAGAGTTTGAGTTGACGAGTATGGTCCACTTTCTTATGAGGAGGGTTTAGCACGAATTAGTGCTATTAAAGCCGCTGTTTGAAGTTCTGAAAAAGAGGGAAGATTAACAAAAGTTGGTCTCTCATCTGTCAATGATCAAAGATATGCATGAACAATATGATTGACACGATATGTACAAAATCTAGCTCGTGCTCCTGGTGGTGTGTTTGGCATGGTATTACGCCCAAATATGTGGAGATATGAATCAAGTTGGGGCAGAAAAATTCCGTGATGAATTGGAAGATTTGCAATTCTTGCATCAGCGTACTCCACGTCTGGATCCTCATTACTACTCTTACCTTTTTCTTATCGTACAGTTTTGGGGTCTACACTCCGTCTTCCAAATACACGACTACGAGGTTATCAAATAGAGTCTGATGGAAAAAAGAGAATGCCTTTGACTGATCAAAATGCGGCAGATAAAGGTATAGAATACATTGCTAAGATGCTGGATCGTTCGCCAGAGTTAGCTCGTCTAACTTGTTCAGATGCTGAGAGAAAATCGGCCATCGAATTATTGAATAAGTACGTACAGGATGTTCCAAATACTAATCCAACAGGAAATTATACTGAAAAAGAAGCTCTTGATCTTATAGGTGATGCCCTTGATTGACGATGACCAAAGTTGAATCGAGCGGAACTCCGCATATTTACTATACAGGCTATTTATCTTCTTAAAGGCGAATCAGGTTTAGTACAAAGAAATGTGATTGATAACTTTATTGATAGAATTAATAAATATAGACTCGTATATACAGCTAGTCATGATGAACTTGATAAATTGTACGAAAGAATACTCCATCACGAAAAAGATTTATATTGACCAGAAGAATTAAAACTTCTTGTGGCTGATATTGAATCATTTTATCAATGAGAAAATATAGCGGTGACGGATATGTCATGAAGAAATATAACAAGACGTGAGGAGGTATTTTTACCTGCTACAACACGAGTAACTATAACTGCTGAAATGGCAGAAGCAATTGTTGTTGATGCTGCAGCATGGCTTAAGAGACAAACGAGCACTACTACAAAAGAAATGTTTGCTAGATATATCAATACACAACTTGCGTGACGAGGAGCCCCTGCTTCATACTCTATTTATAATCGTTTTTGTGTTGAATGGGAATCAGATGCTTTAAGACGATGAGGATTATATGAATTAGTGGAAAAAATTGATAATGGCGATATCACAAATGAGGAAGAGCTCACACATGCTATTGACGTATTAACTGAAGACCCAAAATATGCCAGTACTCCTCCGGAACGGAAGTCAGAGTTTCGTGCTCTGCTCATTGCACGACTTGCTACGCATATAAACAATGTAACAGCTGCTATACAATCTAATAACTGTTTTGAATCTGCCAAATCTCATACAGAAGCCCAAAAAGCTCTGACCGAGATAATTTCTAAACCAGCTCACCGTGCTGTAGTTATTAGTATTATACCATGATCGTATGAAGCTGATTACGGAAAGCCAGAATTAAAAGAAAGTGTCGTGCAAAATTATGTTCGAACACGCTGGGAATCTTGGATTGATACTATTATTACTGATATTAAGACAAACTGTGATTCCAATCCTTTAAGTGATGCTACCTGGATTTCAATACAGGATACTATACAGAAATGTGATGATGGTCGGCGAATACAACTTTTGCAATATTTTCAAGGTAAGCTTGAAACTCTGGCAGCTCAGAACAATGTTGATGCGGTAACTCGTGAGAATAGAAAAAAAGCAATTAAAATATTGCGAGAACAAGTACTTCCATTACTCTGATTAGATGTAAAAGACAATCTTGTTGCATTTTTGGATAAACAGGAATCAGAAATGAAAGATATGGATCTTCAGAGAGAGGTAGAACAATTGAAGAATGATATTACAGATGATCCCTTGGAAGATGAGGTTGAATCTCGATTTACGGATACAATGAAAAAATGTGGAGATAGAAGTATTCAAGGTTTGGAGTTAATAAAGCATTTTGAAAGAGAGCTCAAAGTTGTTGCATCATCACAAGATCCTCAGAGACAAATGTTACGAGAAGAAGCACTGCAACTACTAGAGCTCCATATCATGCCTCGTCTTACCAGAACACCCAAAGCAGAATTATGAATTTATATAACAACTCAGAGAAATAGTATTAATCCTAATACCTTAACTCCAACAACGACAACTATTAATGCTCCTTCCATTATTCCGCCTCCTCCACCCCGTGAGTCTGCTCCAGAGGCAACGTCAGCAGCTCCTGCTGTGCCTGCTGAATCAGGAGATACCCCAAAAGAAGATATAGTGAAATTAAAGAGCGATATAGAGAGAAGCCCAATTAAGCGCGGCATTAAAGCTCGGATCTTAAGAGTACTTGATGATAAGGCAGTAACAGATACAAAAAAGGACGAACTAGTAAATAAATATATAGGTAGTTTAAAGGCCATTATAAGAGATGAAGCTAATACTCTTGGAGATCGAAGAAGTGCGATAAGGGCTTTGCAAGAGACCATGGTGACAGGGCGGTTGCAAACTGTAGAAAATACTCAACTAACCAAGTATTGTGAACGTGCAGAAGTTGCCATAAAAGCTCTTGAAAGCACTTTGGAACGAGCAAGAGTCAATTCGGAAGCATTAGCTCAAAAAATAGAATCATTATTTAAAGACGAAACAACTTTAGACGGAAGACGTACTGCACTTCGTTCTCTTATGAGCGATGAAAGAATTAGTCCTTTTATGAAAAATGATATTGATACTATGCTCCCAGAATGAGGGGTTGTAACAGAAGCAACTATTACAGGATGTGTTCATAGAATCTTACTCTGACAACAAGGTATAGCGTTGGATGTAGGGGAAGGTATTGCGCAAGCTCATCGTCGTTTGATAGCAGATCACGACGTTTTGGCAAAAATAAATGGTTCCTTGAGATCTGCACAGGTTGCTGAGGTAACTGAAAACGTTACTGAGAATGTCACTATAAAACATTAAATATATGTCAGATCTTGAATCCTCTACATCTCAAAAAAATACAGATGAAGTTGTCCAGGATCGACTTTCAGAGCTAGATAAAATCAAATTTTATGACCAGGTAGTTGACTTTACGTGATTATCGGAAAAAATCACAGGAAAACAATTATATCATGTTGTAGAAGAAATTTTTTCTGTAGAATCCCAGATTATTGACCAGAAACTTGGGAAATGAGAAGTAGAAGGTGTGGATAATGCGGAAAAAAAGAAAGTCATAGAAGACGCTCGTAATAGATTACTTGAAACTCAACGCCTTAAGACTCTTTGGAACTCAGTCATGAATACATGTAGTGGGCTTGAGACTCTTCAGGGGTATCAAGATCGGATTACAGTAGACGACCCACATAATACTATTAGGAATCTAGTACTTGGTATTTTATGGCAATGATATGAGAAAATAGCTGTTGCACAATCTATTGATTCTCTTGCAGCTTCTCGGTTACCACAGACGACAGCCCTCATCGCTACTATAAGTAGTGAGATACTCCAAGAATACGCTGAAGAATATTTTGAAAAAGGGAGATTTCAGGTAGTGAAGAAACTCTTTGAAGTGCCAGAATTGGCATGAAAAAAAGCAGTCGAATTGGTTGAAAAGGCCAAACCATCATTGCGGGAATATTGGAAAGGTATGGAACCAGCAAAACAAGAAAAAACTTTCGCTCGCATGGTAAAGTTTTTATCTGAAGATAATGTCGGTCAAAAGATCGTCGCTATGACTGAAACTATACCATGATCGAGTATCGGAAGGGAAGTTCTAAAAAGTGGAAAATCAACTCTCTCTGGCGTGAAGGAATGACTCTTTTCACCACTCTGTGCCTGCATGATGGCAGTGATGCTCGACGGAGCACCTGATAAAGAACAAGCTCTGATACAGTACATCACTTTCTTAGTTGCTGGGCAAGTAGCGCAAGAATGAGTAAAGGGTGTGTTAACTATCATAGATAAGGTTATTCATCTCGCTCCAAAAGAATCGCCATACAGAAATAGTTTAGCAGCATTAAAAAAGAAGCTAAATAAAAAAATAGCATGATGAAAAATCAGCGGACATCTCATGCTAGGTATATCGATAATGGCTGTTATGTGATTGTTCTCATGGAAACCAGCACAAGAATTTATAGGTAATATTGCACAGTGAATCGATGAGAATTGGGATCAGGGACAATGGAGAGAGGCGACTCTTGGTGGCATCTCTGGTCTTTCATATATGATGCAGTTTACTTCCAAGCGTTTTTTACCAGTAGCTATCGGTATGGAAGTGGGGAAAATTGCTCTCGACGGAGCAAACCCATTTACAGAACAAGATGATTTTCTTCTTAAATTCGTTACAGGAGATGGAGATAATCTGAAGCAAGTAGGGGAGCAGGTAGTCCAGAGGGATCCTATCGATGCTTGGAATGCCCGAGTTGATGGGGCTAAAGGAAATATTCTGAAAGAAAATGAGCTTCAACAGAAGATTATTGATTATTATAAACTCGAAAACAAACAGGATTGGGCTCTGAGATCCATCGTGCCATTTACGTCTGAACTCACACAACTTGATGTACTACATGCACAATTGTGTGGCACACTCACACAACTCACGATCGATCCTCATTCTCAGACAACATTGGCTCAACGAGCAGAGATAGAGAAGCTTCGTTATCGAGAGTATGCTCTCGCAGGGGAGGATGTGTGGTATAAAAGAGGAGATATATGACCATCTATTTCAAGTATGGTTGCTGATAATGTGACACTGTTAAGCCCCGTAAATAAAGCAATAAAAAAACTTACTGGAACCGACCCATTAAAACCGATACGTGGTTATGTGGGGCTTGGTGAGATGGGAGATATCGCGGGTCGTAATGATAAGGCATTAAAACGGCTTGATGATCTTGGTGGTGTAGAAGATCGACTCGATGAGTTTTTCGAACATGCTGAAGCACGTATCAAGGAAGAAACAGAAAAGTGTATGAAAAGAACCGAAGTATCGCCTTGATATGCACCTATGGGGTGAGTCTATGTGCCGGCACGATATGAATATACTCGTGATGAACAAAAATATGCTCAAATAAAGTCATGGGTTGATCAGATCCAAGCAGCCAAAAAACAATGGGAGGCAATGCGATCTACTGCTGATGTTTTAGCAAAACGTGTTGTGATAGCTCGTGGTCTCGGAGTGTATGACCAGAAAAAATGGACATCACCTGATAATAATCCCTTTCGAGAATGAGCATGAGTTGGAAATGATAATTTTGCTTTTCAAGGTATGATGGGGGAAGTACAGCGTAGAGCAGAAATCATCGCCCTGACAATACCGACAGATGCAAAGAGCGCTTTTGATATCGGTGAATCTGTTGGATGGGAACGAAAATGATATGGTACCGATAATGTACCATTTACGAGCGCTCGAGCAAAAATAGATGAGGAGTATAAAAAATATAATTCTTGGAAGAATTTTTGACCCGATAATAGGAGAATCGATTACGCAGCTTTGCAATCCATGGTGCAAACTGCCTACAGTTTTTGATTAGATCCAAAATTACTCGAAAAAGTCATGGATCCTATTACCAATATTGCTCGAAATCAGCATACTGGAAATTATGTTACCCCAGAAATAGCAAATGACGTTACCGATAATCTTGGAAGATTATTGCTCGATCAAACTTGTGAAGAACAAGGGAAATCTGGCATTGTTCTCACACCAGAAAAACCAGAAATCACATTTAACAAGAATGGAGATTATGGAAAAAGAATATTTTCTATTGAATACGATCAAGATCTATGAGATGTCATAGTAGAACAAGAAGAGTTCGGAATAAGTCATGAATTATGATTTACAACACGAACCCCAACAACTAAAAAATTCCCAAGAAAAACCCCTATTGATCAGTATAATCCAAAGATTCGGAATACACTTCTGAAACCAATGATACAAAAATACTTGGTTGACCAAGCAAAAGAACGAGCCGAATCAGACGCTAAGGCAAAAATTACAGCAGAAAAAGAGAGTAATAAGGCAAATGATGAAACCGCATTTCAAAAATATTATGAGCTTCCTGATATCGAAGAACCTGGTTTTGGAAAATGGGAGAAAGTCACATCAGATGGCATTGTTCCTATAACGTATGTGAGTCGATGTTATCGTAAGGAGTCTGTACGAAATCCAAGCGTAAAGAATGTCTGGGGATGGATGGGTCCTCAGCTTGATAAGCAAATCAAGGTTGCGACCTATTGGTGACCAGGGGATGTAGCCGAATATCATCTAAAAAACTTAAAGGATTTTCGGTATGCTGGATGGACGAAAAAAGCTCAAGAAGCTATAAAAAATGCTCTTATATCTGGTGATAGTGAGAAGGCATTGGAAAGGATTCTCGGACTAACAGAACATCATAGTATTATCGAAACGCATATTATTTGAGCAGATACCAATCGTGATCTCTCTAAAGAGCTTCTTGAACGTCTCAAACCGTATCTTCATACTAGTACTGATAAAAAAGCATTTCTCACAAAAACACTCGATGTCCTCATAGAATATGGAGGTATAGCAAATGGAGAAGTGGATGATATCGTCAAGAAAATACTATAATAAAAAAACATCCGCTTAAGCGGATGTTTTTAAATAGAGATATATTATTTTAATGTGCTGGAGGAGTATGTATCTCTAATCAAATGTTTCAGGCGCAGCATCAGGATCATTATGAGGGTGCTTTTCTTTTTTTTCTTCTTCGTGAGCAGTTACATCTAGTTCTGTGGGTGCTGGCGTTGGTTCTTTGTGCGATTCTAGAGCGGGTTTCTCGGCTGGCGCATGAGCAACAGCTACTGTTTCTTTTGGATCGGGTGCCTTTCCGTGTGTAGTATCTTTGGTAGCAGTGGGTAGAGGATTATTTTTAGGAAGTACCCTTACAGGTTGGGCCTCGTTTTTTGCTGCATTACGACTAGCTTTTTTTTGCATTTTAAGAGTTTTTTTTGCTTTGCGAGCTTCTTCTGTAGTTTTTTTCCAAGCATTCAATTTCATTTTCACTCGTTTGAGATAACCGCGGGTGCCATTCCATTCACGAGAAGTCCATTGTGGTTTGATATTTGCGACGCTGTCAACCACAGATGCTACGATGCTATCTGCGGTCTTAAATGTTTTAGCCAGTGGTTGTATTTTTTTGACTTTTCCAAGGGTTAAAGCTCGGGCAACTCCAGAAAATGTCCCATCGAGTACTTTTGCTACTGGTCATCCCGCGAGGTGAAGAGTAGCACTGACTGGTTTTTTGATGAGGATATCTCCGACACGACTGACTGTTTTTTGCCAAACACTGCGTACTCCTTTTCAACTATTAGCAAGTGTATTCTTTACTGTTTTAAGAGCACCTTTCCCTATACTCGTGAGATTTCCAGGCAAAGTAAATGTTGCACCATCTGATGATCAATGTGCTGCTGCGGCATGTGCGTGTCATCCAGACATATATCTGTAGGGGTTAAAAGTTGAGAGAGATTCTAAGAGAAAAAGGAAGATTGCAAGAGGGGATTATACTGTTTCTAATATTTCGAGAGTTGGGTTTGCAGTATAATAAGCAATTAAGGCATCAGCGGTTGCGGTATCTTTGAGCGTATTTGTTCTTAATGTTTTCCATTCTGATGTTTGCCCAATATTTTGAGCAATCAGCTTATCATATCATTTTGCAATTTCTGACTGGAAAACTGGAGCTCATTTTTCACCTTCTTTCGACTGATATCACTTGATGGACTGTAGGAGTTTTTGGGCTATTTCTTTCTTTTTAGTATCTTCTCATGCCCATGTATTGATAGTTGTTTCGAGTGATTTTACTCCAGACCAAAAGATGTTTCAGAGATTTTTCTCAAGAGTGTCTGCCATGGTCTTAGGTGTTTTTTTGTTGAGTTCGGAATAATCGAGCTTGAGAAGTTTCTTGTCATCTTCGGTAATGTCTTTTCCTGTGAGTGAATCTGCAAAGTTCTCTCCGTAGGTTGCCTTTAGTTTTGAAACAATCTGGTAAAATATATACCGAGAAATCGTCGTAAGTTCTGATTCTGTGCCTTGTTTTACGGCTGTAAGACTGGATTTTGCATCAAAAGTTTTTCAGAGGATATTTTTTGCTGTTTTTTCAAGAGCTGTGTAGGCACTTATCTCTTCGGGTGTTCCAGGAATTTCTTTGTCTCATATTTTTACTTTTTCTGCGGTAGTAGGGGATGATTCTGCCTTTTTGTCTGGCGCATTGGCTGTTGGAATTTCTGCTTTTGTTGGGACGAAATTGAGAATAGCACCGAGAGCTGTCTTTGGATCAGAACTGAGAGATCGTTCCACACTTTTATCATACTGGTCTCTTCCTTCTCGGAAGAGCTGAAGAACCTTGGCAGGGACGTCTGCTTCCGTGATATCTCCATGAATAAATTGAAAGTATTTGTCACTATCCTCTAATGGTACGCCCAACTCTGCGAGTTTTTGCATCACAGATACTTTTGTATCTTTCCGATCATTTGGACTCTCACTCTTGATATTTATACCGAGAGCTTCTATGGCTGGCAATACCTTTCTGTCAAACATATTGGATTGATCGAAAGAGATACGATTATCACCAAAGATATTATGAAACCACTCAAAAAACTTCTTGAAAATACCGTCTGGAAAAATACCACTTCTGTCTATGACTTTGAGTGCTTCCTCGGGCTTACCTTCTTTCAACGCTTTGATACCTTCACCCACTGCTGCTAGAGGTGCTACCATGGCTTCTGCTGCTGTGGTGGGTTTCTTCTCAAAATCACTCTCATCAATAATGTTCGCAACCTTCTCTTCAGTCAACTTTTTCTCATCTCAAGCTCACTCTCGTGCGAGATCTGCTTTTAATTCGGCTATTTTTTCTGGTGTCAAAGTAAGTTTTGCTTCCTTATTTTTCAGCCCATCTTTTACTTTATCTTCCAGAAATTTAAGACGGGTATCAACCAGAGCAATCTCTGCCTCAGAGAAATCTCTTTTCTCAATTATACTGGATATGATTGAGTGTTCTGGTGTTTTTTTCACTTCTGGAGCATTGTTTTCAGCTGGAGCTTTTTCTGGCGTTTGACCTGTTTCTGCCATAATAATTTGGTTAAGTACTGATATACTACCTGATTTTCCTTTCGGAAGCAAATCAGAGGATACTACAAGAGCGTTTCCTATCTTTTAAATAACGAAAATAGTGTGTAGTATAACTTTAACCTCCACACGAGAATATACATATTTTTTTATGTTTTCTCAGAAATTGAGTCCTTATTCTGGCGTCGTTTTGTCTTTTGGTGCAGGTGCCGGAGCTGGAGCTGATTCTGGAGTTGGAACAGGAGTTTTTGGCACATCATCACCTTCTGGTTCAGATTCATCGGTTTTAGAGGGGGGGATAATAAGTTTATCTCCGACATTAATCTGATCATTTATACGTTTTGCAAGTAATTTAGCATTTGCTTTCTTGAGATCCTCCACCACAACATGGTGTTCCTGAGCAATTTTTGTCAGGTTATCTCATTTTTGAACTGTGTATGTCTGTTCCGCTGGTGTCTCATCGGCTTCCTTCGCCTCTGGCTTCGCTGGTGCCGTAGGTTTCTCCGTTGTCTGCGCCGGAATCCGCATGATTTTGCCCGCACGCATAACCATGTTGTCGTTCGCACGCCGCAGGTCGTCTTCAGTTATATTGTATTGGCTTGCCACATTTTCGTATGTGTCTCAAGGCACGATTACATGCGGTTTATCCTTTGATTCCGTTGGCTTCGCCCCTTCCTTAGGAGCAGGAGCCGGAGTTGGTATTTCTGTAGTTTTTGGACTAGGAGTGGACGTATTATTAGCTCATTTCGGAATATTAGGAATACGTATTGGATTTTTTTGGCTTTTAGGTGTCATAGGTTTCTCCGCTGGCTTTGCCGCTTCAGGTATTCCTATATTGGTGTTTCGTTTTGATAGCGTAGTATTTTTTGGGATATAAAACTCTGAACCTTGGTTGAAGATATCGCCACTTGAATGATTAAGTCAATTCAGCTCATTAAGTCTTTCGATAGTTGTATCGAGCTCTGTTGCGAGTTCGCCAAAACTCATTACTTTATCAAGAGTTATTTTTATTCTTACTTCAGGTTCTCAAGATTTCTCTGTATTATTAGAAGCATTATTCTCTGCCTTTTCCTCTAAAAATTGCTCCGCTATATATCCCTTTTGTATTTTTCAGTCCTTATAGGTGACGCGCACTTGTGCCCATTGGAGTTTGCTTCCTTCAGGAGCATTATCCCCAGCACTTTCATGGGCGATACGCTGAATATTTACTACTTTTTTATTATCGAGTATATCGATCGTGTCTGCTTTCGTGCTAAAACCAGTACGAAGTCGGATATTATCTCATTTGAGCTTATATGACTTCGTTTCATCCAGAGTGCCCGCTTCAAAAGTATTATCAATATATTCTTGTTTGTATCCTCCACGGAGCTTATCAGAGCGAGCAATCCATCACACAGTATCGTTTGATAATGTGACTTGTATATACTCACGTGGTCCATCTTTCACGGAAGCTACATCACCATCTTGGTCAAGAATAGGCGTAACTATATCACCTGGTTGGAGCATAATCGCCTTCTTCTTATCTTCTGTGAGAAGTGGCTTTGCGGATTTCTTTGGTCCGCTTCGTACGATGAGGTTGCTTGCGTTGATACGGATACGTTGCTTTGTATCAAGATCCGTGTCTTCTCTATCAATGAGCTGAATTTTTTCGTATGCTTCTTGTTCGGCACCTTCAGAATCTTTTTTATTTTTTTGTTCATTTGTTTTATTTCATTCTTTTTCTTTCTGGATACCTTCTGATTGACCCAGCTCTTGTGCCTTTTCTTGGGCTTTCCCTATCAATGGTTTGATAGAGTTGACCTTTTTTTGGAAAGCTTGTTTTGCTTTTTTGAGAGATACTTGGAGTGTTTTCGTTTGATCAGTTAGATCTTTCACTCTTGTATCAATAGTACTTTTAAATCTATCCTGCTCACCTTTGTTTGTAGTATGAATGGTTTGGCTTTCTTGTTTGATAGTAATAATTGTTTCTTTAAATGTCCTCAACCCTGTATTGAGTCAGTTAACCAAGGATTCAACATCTGTCTGGAAAAACACTAGGTCATTTTGTACTTCCGGAGCTGTTTTAAATGGATTATCTGAGAATACTGTCATTAGATTTTTACAGAGTAATGTGAGCTCTTGTGAAATAGCGTTTGAAGATGAAAGTGTTCCTATTTTTTCTTTCAATCATTTTGTATAGGCAACAATTTTTCATTCATCCAGAGAAGTGTCTTGAAAAATACTTTGTATAAGTGCGATAGCATTATTTTGTGCATCTATTTCTTTTTCAGCTGTGGAAATATATGTTTCAAGATCTTTTGTCAGATCTCAATTTGATGTATCCACAATATTTTTTGCTCCTTTCCATGCTTCCAGTGCACCTGCATTCTTTCCGAGTGCTGTATGGGCCTCTCAGAGCGCTCTATATTCTGCACTATTTGTGAGATTTTTTAATGCCTTAGCAGATTCTTTTGAGGCATTTTCGAGTTCGACACGTAGTGATCATATCTTCTTGCTCGTTGCCTCTATCTCTTTTTCTAAATTACTCAATGTTTTATCGAGTTCCTCAGATGTATGAGAGTGGAGACCGAGAAGTTGAGTATGGAGCTCTCTGAGCATATTCAGACGAACATAAGGCATTATATCATCCATATCGTGCAGAGTAATCATTTCTCATATATTGATTCTCATCCTACTATATGGTTCTTCGAGTTTTGCTATTTTTCAATCAATCATTCCTTTCATGTTATTTTTGAGTAACTCCTTTGGAATATTATTGTCATAGCCATCTATTATACCATTAAGTTCTTGTAATATTTTATCACGTTCTTGATTTTTATACTCAAGAGCTTTGGGGCTATGAGCGACTGATTCCGGTGTTTGTGCTCGCATATATATTTGGTTAAAAATACGACCTTTGTATTCTGCCACACTTTTTTTTGAATTGCAAGAATTATGGGGGAAATAATAGAAAATGTCTTGTTTGGATTTTATGGTGAATTGAGTATAATCCTTCTATGACTTCCTCGACCGCCTCTCATACTGATCTGGACGCCATACTACGCGATATCATCCATCGCTATGAGATGTATGGAGAGGAGGGGAAAGTGGATCAGATTCTGGCTGCCTATGAGTATGCCCAGAAGGCGCATACAGGTATCCTGAGAAAATCCGGAGACCCCTATATCGTACATCCTCTTTCTGCGACGCAAGAATTGATGATTCTTCAGCCGGATAGTACGACGATTATTGCGACACTTTTGCATGATACTGTTTCACATTGACATGCGAGTTATGAAGAAATCCAAAAACATTTTTGATCCGAAGTTCGAGCTATCGTAGAGCGTCTCGATACCATGAGCCACATCCGATACCGATGAGGAGCATCAAATGTAGATCGTACACAAAAGATGCTTTTTTCTGTAGCAGAGGATATTCGTACGTTGTTTGTCAAGATGGCTGAACGTATTCATAATCTTCGAACAATCCAGTATCATGAAGATCAGGAGAAATCAAAACAGATCGCAGAAGAATCGCTCTTTATCTATGCTCCTATAGCAGCCCGTCTTGGTCTCTATAGTTTCAAGGACACTCTTGAGACGCTTTCTTTTCGAGCACTGGATCTTGACTCGTATCTCCGTATCACGTGAGAGCTTGCTCACTATACACTGGAACAAGAGGAATTTCTCACACAATCTATCCAGAAACTGAAATCACTTTTGCCACCAGAATATCACCAGGGAATTAGCTATCGTATCAAAAAACCGTATTCCATTTATCGTAAAATGCAGGAGCGATCCTCTGAAAGCGTTTTTGATATGTATGATATCTTCGCGATTCGTATTATCGCTGAAAATATCACGGATTGTTATGCGGTTTTAGGGCATATTCATGGGTCATTCTCTCCAGTCCCTGGTCGATTTAAGGATTTTATAGCGGTGCCAAAATTAAATGGATATAAGAGTCTTCATACCACAGTTTTATGACTTGCAAGCAATAATAATCAACCTATCGAGATACAAATACGTACCAAAGAGATGGATTACCATGCTGAGAACGGTATTGCAGCCCATGTTCTCTATAAACAATTTGGTGATAGTACTCATAAAAAACAAGAGTTACAAAATGTGCTGTCAGTTCTTGCTGATGGACTGATGGAACCTTCTCAAACACTGGGGAAAAAAATACATCCGACTATTTTTGTCCTCACACCACAGGGGGATATACGGGAACTTCCACAAGGAGCGACCCCAGTTGATTTTGCCTATTCTGTCCACTCAGATATCGGATATCATATGACAGGAGCTCGCATCAATGGACGTATTGTCACGCTCGATACAAAACTCCGAAATGGTGATATGGTAGATATTATCACACATACGAATGCTCATCCATCGGCACAGTGGCTTGATTTTGTTATTTCTTCGAAAGCTCGAACCGAAATAGGCGTGGAAATAAAAAAACTCTCTGGGGATAGAGAAAGAGGAGTACAGAAGGGGAGAGAAATACTGATACATGCCTTTTTAGAGAAAGGTATCGCTTTGGATCCAGAGTGCAAGGACCTTAAAAAATATGTCGATTTTACGTTGGATATAAAAAAACTCGAAGAAATGCTCTACCAGATTGGACAATGAATTCGCAAACCATCTTCGTTTTTTCCTCACACAAAACTCCAAAAGACTCCTCATACATTTTCCCACAAAAACTCCAATGAGCCACATATGATAATTATCGGAGGAGAAAAAAAGGTACCTCATGTATTGGCACAGTGTTGTGGTCCACAGTTTCCTGATGAGATAGTAGCGGTGATGCGAAGTGGCGGGAAATGTATGGTACATGCGAGTAATTGTAAATCACTCAACCGAGTAAATCCAGCCCGTCTACTGCCTGCGTATTGGTCTGCACATGATACAGGCATTATCGTATCTCTAACTCTCGTAGCATACGATAGACCGGGGCTGATAGCAGATATCACACAGGCATTTTACCAAGCAGGGGTCAATATCGTCGAAATGCATACGAATGATCTCGAAAAAGGGATGTGTGAGATAGCGACTCGTATCGGTATCCCAAGCGATGAATGAGATTTTTTAGAACGACTCAAAGCACGCATTCATCTGAGTATTCCTGATATTCGAGAGTTTCGGTAAAAAATAATACAAGTTTCGTTCGTTTTGTTGGTTGAGAGAAATAGCGAAAAACTTTTGACAGTTCCTTTCTTTTTTCTATAATCCGCTTATCTTTACATTTCCCCCCTTACTATGGCTCGTTTTTACGCTACAAAAAAAGAAGGAGAATCCAGCGACAAAATGCTGGTACGATTCAAGAAACTTCTCTTCGGATCACGAATGATCAATACACTTCGTGCGACTCGATATAATTTTAAACAAGATACTAAACGCAAGACCCGTGAGAAAGCGATTATTTGTTCCAAGTATCGCGAACTCACTGATGAGCTCTCGTAGCTATCATTATGTTCATTTTTAGCATCTCACATATATCCCTCAGAAATGGGGGATTTCTCTTGTGCAAAATAGAAAATAGCTATAATGGAAACATAATAATTTCTTTATGATTCTCTTCTGAACTGTCTGTTTGGTCCTCGGTATAGCGATTCTTTTTAATCCTGCTATTCTCGGGTTTATTGTGTGATTTTTCCTCCTCGTATTGGGGTCATGGATTATCCTCGGTTGGTACAAGGTTAACCGTGTACTCGAGAAAAAGTTCTCCGTTTGAAAGTATAATATTGTGTTTGAAAAGAGAGATCAGCATAAAAAATAATCACCCATGTCTTTTCTTTTTATCATACTCTCTGTGTGATTTTCGCTCTTTCTCTGGATGTACCTCTTGACCTATTTTATGTCACTTGGCGCTCAGCGGGATTTTTTTGCACGTGCTCGATCGGCACTTTTAAGAGGCATAGGTATCGCTGGAGTGCTCCTCGTCATAAATACATATTTTTCAGATATCCTCGGGTATAATCAATGGTTCCTCATTCCGTGCATTTTTTTTCTCGGAGCGTTGCCGATTATTTGGCGCCGATGGTGATCTCTTTCGCTGATACCTTTCGTCTTCTCCATACTTCTTTGGGTAGCTTTTTATGTTGGAGTATTAAACAATAATGCACCTTTTTTCTCGGAGACACTCCAGACACCTTTTTATGAGGAACTAGGGAAGTGGTTCCAATCACTTGTGTATATCTACCCAGCAGTGATGAGCCCTTTTGTGGCTATCGGATTTTGATTTATCGAAAATATCGCCTATTTTACACATGATTTTACAGTCTCACAATTTATCGGTCGGACACTTTTTTCTGTGCCTATGCATATCTTTGTGGGATTTTTCTGATTTTGGTGCCTTTTTACGATTCGTCCGGTATGGCTGGGGATGACGGTGGGCATTCTCTCCGCGATTTCTCTTCACACGCTCTATAATTGGTCACTCAGTATTTCGATGATTTTCGCCATGGCTATCATGATGGCAGGATATATATTTTATGGCTGGAGTATCGAGAATGGCTGGTGGAAGAAAGGGGTGAAGAGATAAAAAATACAGAATACATCCGCCGCGGCTGACAAAGTACACAATGAAGGAATTATTGGTTCGAACAACCTAAACTTAAGAAACCTAGTAAACTTAAGCACCTAAGTACCCACATACTTACGCACTTATTTGAACCCATAAACTGGCTGCATATTTTCTTGCATTTCTCTTATTTCCATTATACTAACCTCGTTTTCCAAAATTGGTGCTATTTTTTGTGGCGGACGTAGCTCAGTTGGTAGAGCCCTAGACTGTGAATCTAGTTGTCGCGGGTTCAATCCCCGTCGTTCGCCCCATATTCCAGAGTACTAAGTCGTTAGACTTTAGTATTTAGAACGCTACAGATCATATACCTTGGTATGTTTTGTCGCTTTTATTTCTCACAAGGAAGCCAAAAGAAGACAATTAGTAGTGAGTATTAAGTAGTGAGTATTTAGACTTATCCAGGCCTAACGACTAACATCTAATGACTAACATCTAAAGCATCTTCACTTATTTCTTAACCCCCTTTCGGCTATGTCAGATTTTTTAACCCTCTTGGCACAAGAGCCAAAAGTAGCACCCCTTAAAAAAGGTGAGATCGTCAAATGTACGATCGTATTTATCGGAAGAAAACTCTTCCTCGTCGATGTAAAAAACCAATTCACGGGCATCATCTCTGGTGCCGATCTTCTCTCATCGGTTATGGATGTCCGTACTCTCAAGGTAGGAGATGAAGTAGCAGCTATGTACCGTGGACAAGATCCAGAGTCAGGACTTCTTATCTTCTCACTTCGTAAGGCAAGTCAGACGACACTGATGAGCAAGCTCCTTGAGAACAAAGAAAAAGGACTCACGATGTCTGTCATCCCTACCGAAGCAAACAAAGGTGGTCTCTTGATCGATCTCGATGGTATGAAAGGATTTATTCCTGTATCTCAGCTTTCGCCTATTCATTATCCACGTGTGGAAAATGCTGATCCAGAGCGAATTCTCGGACACCTGAAGGCACTTATCGGTAAACCACTCGAAGTCCGAGTACTCAATGTCCAAGATGATGGGAAAAAGATTATTTTCTCTGAAAGAGCAACCAATGATGGTGCTCGTGAAAGTGCTCTCAAAAATCTCAAAATCGGTGATCGTGTGGAATGAGTTGTTTCTGGTATTCTTTCTTACGGTATTTTCGTTACTTTTGATGGTCTTGAAGGTCTCGTTCATGTCTCTGAAATGGATTGGGGTCATGTCGCAAATCCGGGTAAGTATGCTAAGATCGGTGATAAGGTAAATGTCGAAATTATTGGTCTGGATCCTGAGAAAATATCTCTCTCTATCAAGCGTCTCAAGCCAAATCCATGGGCAGAACTTGCGAGCGTCTACAAGCTCAACGATATTATCGAAGTTCCTGTTCTCAAAATATCAAAATTTGGCGTCTTCGTAGAACTCAATGGTGGTATCAATGGACTTATCCATCTCTCTGAGATTTCTCACACTCCTATAAAGAATGTAGAAGATGTCGTCCAGGTCGGTAAGACAATTCGAGCGAAGATTATTACTCTCGATGTGAATGAACGTCGTATCGGTCTCTCTATCAAGGCACTTGAGCCAGCTCCAGCTGGATCTGAGACATCTATCGCCGGTGGTCAAGCTGCCAAAGTAGATCCTTCAAAAGAAGCTGACCTCGATATCGAAGGTGAGGTCGAGAAGAAAACAAAAAAAGCTCCCTCTTCGACAAGCTCCCATTCGGAGGTCTGAGTCTCAGGGTCGAAGACAGAATCGAAGACTAAAAAAGCTAAAACAGAAGAAGTAGACGAAGTGATTGCAGAAGTTCCAGTAGTCGAAACTCCTGCAGCTGAGTAATTCATCATTGAGCATTCTTAAGAAATCCCCCAGAAATGGGGGATTTATATTTTATATTGAGATATTGCCTTTTATAAAAATAATCTATAATAATTTTGTTAGAATATATTTATGAATGAATCACAGATACAAGTGCAGGAGTCAGGATTGAGGATAAAAGTCCTATGTTTACAATTGGATGGTCAAGATGTTCCAATTGGTGGACCAGTTTTGGACTGTGTTACAAAAATAAATATAGTATCAGGTTGAGTGGTTATGCGAATAGAATCACTTATTGGTTTTGATGGGATGTCTCTGAGAAAACTAGATCTAGGAGTTGTCAGAAATATGGCGACACTAAGATGAGGAGGAAAGCTAAGTATGAAGACATCAGGATGAATGTCAGAAAAAGTATCCCGAGAAGCTATAGATCTTGTATTAAAAACAACTGGTCTCAGTTTCATGCATCCTCTCTTTCGTATTGCCCAGGTGGCTAGAAGAAGAGTAGATAAACGTCTCCCAGATGATTCGAGGATTTTTATATGAACCATGCATCAGAGAAATATAGGACCAATATGAACGATACGAACATCAATTGCTAAATTTCATACTCTGAGGAAAAATTCTCTTGGGTGACACTGAGGAATTGATAATATAGAAAAACCAGCCCTTCGTATCCTTAGTCAAATTGCTTTGCGTCCAGAAGTTACTGGACGACTCCATATGAGATATAATATTCCTTTATTTGGGCTCAATCGTGATCATGCAGCAGATGTAATTATAACAGCACATACATCCGTGTCACATATTTTAGAAAACAGGAAAGAGGCACTGATTTTTGACTGAACTTCTACAGTACGTGCCGGGAGACTCATATACCACACTATACAGTCTTCATCCTCAGAATAGATAATCCAACAAGAATTGATAGGTTATTGAGATATTCCCAGGTTTATATAATTGGTATAAACTCCAATGTCCAGGCATTTTCTGGGTTTTGAGTATCGGCAATAATTTTTACTTTTAAACCGTGTTTTTTAGGATTATCTCTTTCCCCAGCGACAAATGTTTCCAATTGTTTTTGTGTTGCATGAGCATCACCAAGTGTCATCTTGAGTCTATAAGAAAAATCATCAATATAGGCATCTTGCATCACCTTGATCATACTATATGCCTCTTCTCCACTAGGAGCAAAGAGTTGTAGTTGGTATTTTCCAATCTCGACAATAACGCATGCATACCCTCGTGGAGTTGGTTGGGGTGTGATAATAGATACTGATGAGACTGGAGTAGTATGTCCTTGTTCATTGAGACGTTCAGACAGAGCTTCCCAAATATATTGAAGTGCCCATCTCTTTTTGTCGCATCTCAGACTCATCTGGACTTCCACAGCTAATCAGACCAATGCTGCATAGAGAGGATCGTCTATATCTACATTATCATCTACATTATCATTTGTTACGAGGGTTGGTGTTGGTTTTCATCTTTTTCCTGGAGATGGTTTTGAAGACATCTGCATACATCCTGTGGCCAAGAAGGCAGTCGCTAAAATGAGAGATGTACTAAGTCGCCCAAGAAAGGCATTTCTCGACCTGGTTATTTGTGCGCTATCGGATTTTTCGAGACTCATAAAAAAGTATTCGAAGCATTCTATGCGCCGATTTATAAAGTCAAATATTTTATGTATAATATATTTTTATTGAGTACCCAGAAACTCTTCAACGATTCCTCTATCACTCCACGGAATAGGACCTTGATTAGTGACCTGCACTGTCTCACATCCCTTACCAGCCACGAGGACGGTATCACCTGGTTCGGCATGTTGAAGTGCCCAATAAATAGCATCTCTTCTATCGGGGATAATCTGAAATGTATCACCGATGGAGCGCGGTATGCCTTCTCGGAGCATCGAGATGATTCGCTCGGATGATTCTGAATACGTATCATCATCAGTCAGAATAATAGTATCAGCCAATTCATGGGCTACAGCTCCCATTTTTGGACGTTTTGAGGTGTCTCTATCACCCGTTGCTCCAAAGATGAGAATCATTCTCCCATCTGTTTGAAGTGTCTGGAGGACACTTCGTAAACTGGCCTCAGTATGAGCATAGTCAATGAGTATCGTGAGTCAGAGAGCATTTGGAACTGGTTCGAGTCGTCCTGGAACACCCGTAAAATCAGCCCACGCATGGATGATGTGAGCATTGGCTACCCCGATAGAGCGAAGGAGAGTATAGGCCGCCAAAATATTTTCTGCATTAAAAACCCCTTTGAGTTGTGCTTGAATTAGCGCTTCTTCGTCAGGTCATTTGATATCGATATCCATTCCTTTTTCGGTATTTCGCAATGCCCTGAGCTGGTAGTCGGCAGGTTCCTTCATACTATAGGTGATGATATTTCTACCATCTCCTCCTGCACGAGCAGCGTTCTGAAAGAGCGAAAAATATTCACAATCTTTTGGCAGGACACATATCTTCCCTGGTTCTTTTTGGAAAATCCTTGCCTTAGTCCTCGCATACTCATCCATAGTTCCATGGAGATCGAGATGATCTTGAGAAATATTTGTGAGAACAACGGCGTTATACCGGATACCAAAATTTCGGAAATAATAAATCCCATGACTACTGGTCTCAAGCACAAGATGTGTCACACCTTTTGCTCGCGCTTTTTCGAGAGTTTTCCACATATCAAAAGGATTATCCATTGTCATCTTGGATTGGTTTTCTCTCTTTTCGCCCGCTATCCATATCTGTGCTGTGCTGAGAAGTGCGGTTTTTCTCCCTGATTCTTCGAGTGCTCGTGCTATCAGTGTCGAAGTCGTAGTTTTTCCCTTTGTCCCAGTAACGCCTATGATATACATATCTTTTGCTGGATTTCCTGAGAGTGCAAAAGCTATACGACCACGGAGATAGTGATAGGCGACACGGGCTGGATTTCTGAGCCCGATACCATGCTTGAGTTTTTGTATGAGAGTCATATCTACGATTATAATCTCTTTCGGTATTTTCCGATAAAAAAACTTTGACATTTACTGTATTTCCATATATTGTATAGGTATACATATTTTTAGTAATTTTGTTATATGAAAAAAAGTATTGGCTCTCTTCTCTGTTTAGCTCTTATCTCTACGGGGATTCTATTTGCCGCTGGTACTTCCACGACGCTCCCGCCCAGTAAAACTCCAGTATCAGCACCACCAACAAATACTACCAAAAAACCTATTCCATGACTCATTATCTTGGGCGACTACTATGCAGCAGACGAGAAAAATGCCTATGCAATCAATATAACACGCAGTGCCTGGATACTCATACGAGATGCTGACCGTGAGACATTTAAGGTTATTCAGGGAAGATTTGCTCAAGATAAGAATCATATATATTATCGCAACACCATTATCGAGAACGTAGACGTAGCGAGTTTTTCTGTGATTTCTGGACGCTATGGCTATGCGAGGGATGAGAAGAAAGTATATGGGCCATATGGTGTCATAGCAGGAGCCGATCCAGAGACATTTAAACTCTTGACGGGTATGTATGGTGTTGATTCGGGCAGTGTTTATTATGATGCAAAAAAGATTGATGCTGATTCGGCGACATTTGAAGTCCTGGAATCTGGGCCATATGCTGTGGATGCTCAGAAGGTATTTTATAATGGTCATCTCTTACGAGGCATTCCTACAGAAGGATTTGCCGTCAAAGGAGAGCGGGCATTTGCATCAGACGGGCACGTATTTTTTGAAGGGCAAGTAGAAAAAGGAGCTCCTCTTCCAGAAGATGGAGACACTTTGCCTCCTCCAACTACTGAACCAGAAGTGCCAGTAGGGGATGGAGAGACTGTCGTATCCCCCTCTTTTTTAGAAAAACTCTTCTCTGATACGGGTGTTCTCGCTCTTTATGTTGACGCGATACGTGCTGAATGGGTATTTCTCTCATTTCTCAGTTTAGTTATCATTGGTATATTTAGCGCTCTCTTTGTCTTTTTTGCTGATAGAAATAATGAGACAGCCATATGGGGAAAGGTATTTCTCAAAACGCTTATTGCTCTCGTAGTAGGAGGTGCTATCTTTTGGCTCGCATCATATCAATTTTCTCTTTTTTGGAGTGCTATCATAGGCACTGTAATAGGTATCATTGCATTTCTCTCACTCTCAAATATTGGAGGAAAGGCAAAAACATTTTTTGTAACATTACTTTCTTGTATAGTGCTTGGGTTTCTTTTCAGTATCCTCGTGATGGTACTCCGTGTCACTGATAATACTTTCCAAACTGTTCTGACATTTCTCGCAAAAGATATTCTTCAGGTAGGTGTTATTCTCGGAAGTATCGGTGTTTTCTTTGGATCTTGGCTGATTCGTACACAGCTCAATAATCATCTCTCTAGTTCTATCTCTGGCGCACTTATTGCGACATTTTTCTCGCTTTTGATTCTCGGGTTTGTGCATTGGCTCGGTCCTATTTTATTGCTTTGGTCAATTGTCCTCTTCTCTGTTCTCTTCGGTGCATTTCTGTGGGTGCTCTCCTTTCGTGCGAACCATGGACTCTTTGTCCTGAGTGTGCGAGTACTACGTATTGTGATATTCTTAGGACTTGTGATCGGACTAGTTTCTTGGCTGATATTCTAAAAAAAGTTGGCACCTGTCGGTAAAAGGAGTATACTTTACCTATGATAGTCCAAGATGCTAAAACTCTGAAGATTCTCCGTGATGCGGGGAAGATTCATTGTGAGATTATTGATGGACTCATGAGGAGTGGATTACTTGTCCCAGGACATACTGGAATTCAAGTGGAAGAATGGATAAAAAAAGCACAAAAAATACACTGAGTGGAATCAGCATTTCTCGGACAATATGGCTATCCGGCCAATATTATCCTCTCAGTCAACGATGTGGTGGTCCATGGCGTCCCTATGGATATCCCGTTTGAAGCTGGTGATGTACTCAAGGTCGACTATGGTATTCGTTATCAATGATATCTCACGGACGCAGCGACGACTCTTATTCTTGGTAAACCAAGTGACTCAAGACATCAGAAGTGTATCAATGCAGCTCGTGAGGCACTTCGATTATGACTCGCACAAGCTCGTTCGTGAAATACAACAGGGGATATAGGGTATGTCATCCAAAAATATGTCGAAGAAGCGGGATTTCATATTATCCGAGAACTCACAGGACATGGGCTCGGAACGAAGATCCATGAAAAGCCCGATATCTACAATTATGGAAAGCAGGGGAAAGGGGATATCCTCAAAAAAGGAATGTATGTCGCCATCGAACCGATTGTAGGATTTTCAACGAGAAAAATATTTGATACAGGGAAATTTGCTATCTGTATGGATGATGGTGGTATCGGCGTCCAAGAAGAACACTGCGGGATAGTCGGTGATGATGGATTTGAGATTATAGCTTAAGAAAAACGCGGAAAAACTCGTCCTTCAAACTTCAATCTCCGTTCCTCGTTCACCGTACTCGCAGTACGCCTCACTCTGGTACTCGATTTGCATTTGAATTACGTCGTTTTTGCGCGTTTCAAATCTTCTTCCCGTCATTTCAGCTCATTGTAATATGCCCCTTGATAAAGGGGGGTGGAATATTGGAATGAAATTTGGGGATTATAAAAACACAAAATCCTACCTATGACTGTTACTATGACTTTTTCTATTGTGTAAAATCCCCCCTACCCCCCTTTATCAAGGGGGCATCACTCAAATAATTTTTACCTCAACACTCTTTTTTATAACTATTTTCTTATAAAAAATTTCCCGGTCATAGCTCCTACAAGGAATGCCATACAAACCTGTGTGGTGGTGATAATGCTCGCAAATACAACTGGATCCACTGAGATTCTTTTTGACATAATACCGTAGAGGGCCCAGAGAATAACGAGAGTAAAAAATACATCTCGGTTTTTTGCGAGCATTATCAGTCCAAGAAGCGTCGCTATGATAATCATAATAATCGTCCAGGTAACCGGTGATATTCCCCAGGCACCCCATTGAACACTAATCAGCCATGCTGAGATATTTGCAATCGTCGCGACTGATATCCAGCCGAGGTAGATAGAGAAGGTGGGGAGTGTGATGTAGGTATCAGCTGCATTGAGATGGTTGGTGTTTTTTCTGATTTCCGTATAGAGACGAATCAATGTGACGAGGAATCCGAGCATGATAATGACAGAGAGTCCGACATATTGATACTGCCATGCGAGCATCCATCCACCATTGAAGAGACAGGTGAGTCCAAAGAGCCAATTGATTCTCTGGTTTGTCAGGGTATTTTTCTTATTTTTTCCACGAATGAGGTTGATAATCCCGACAATCACAAATATCAGAAGAAGTGTGTAAATAATGCTCCAGATAGAGAAAGTAAATGCTATCGGAGTAAAGAGACTATCATATTTATCTGAGAGTTCTCCTGTTGTCATACCACCGAGTGGTATGATAATCGCGAGAGTATTGACTACTATCATGACGATATACGCTACCAAGTTGAGGAGAGGGTAGAACATAAGGGGGAAAGATAGAAATAGAAGTGAGAGATAGAAATAGAAGTTAAGGCATAGGATAAGGAAGGATTTTTTATTAATTCACTTTCTTGAAAAAACAGGTCTTGAGTACCATCATAGATCCGTCGATTTTTCCTTCGATGACTTCCGGGTCATCGGTAAGCCGGATATTTTTTACTTTGGTGCCTTTCTGGATTTTCATTTTCCCAGCCATCAGATTTTGAGTGGAAATCACTGTATCGCCTGCGGTAAGGACATTTCCATTTGCGTCTATGACGACGGTATCATTCATAAAATATAGGTATTAATTATATGAAGTATAAGAACTCCCTCTAAAAAACAACCGTTGCTTTTTTACCAGGAAACTTATACTTCCCTCATGACTCGTATTACCACTCTTGAGCAATATCACGCAGATTACAAATTTAGCATTGAACATCCCGAAGATTTTTGGGATAAACAAGCGAGAGAATTCGTCTGGAAAAAACTATGGCACAGTATTCTTCAGTGGGATTTCTCTGGACCAAATATTCGCTGGTTCGAGTGAGGAGAATTAAATATTACCGAAAACTGCCTCGATAGGCATTTGCCAGAGAAGGCGAATGATATCGCATTTTATTGGGAGCCAAATACACCGACAGATATTGCAAAAAAAATCACCTATCAAGAACTCTTCGATGAAGTTTGTAAGTTTTCCAATGTTCTTAAGAAATACTGAGTAACAAAAGGGGATAGGGTATGTATCTCTATGCCGATGATTCTCGAGTCTGTTGTTGCGATGCTTGCGTGTGCTCGAGTGGGGGCGATTCATTCGGTGGTTTTTGGGGGATTTTCTGCGCAGGCGCTCTCGGATAGGATTCAGGATGCTAGCTGTAAACTCGTGATCACAACGGATGGGGCTTTTCGAGGAGCTAAAGTTATCCCTATGAAAGCAACGGTTGATGAGGCACTTCAGATATGCCCGTCTGTCGAAACGGTGATTGTTTTTGAACATACGAAGGTGCCTTATGATTTTCAGTCAGGACGAGATGTGCGATGGGGCGAAGTCATGCAAGAAGCATCTTCAATCTGTTCTGCAGAATCGATGCAAGCAGAAGACCCTCTCTTTATCCTCTATACCTCTGGTTCCACTGGTAAGCCAAAAGGAGTCGTCCATACGTGTGGTGGCTATATGGTCTACGCTCAGTACAGTTTCGAAAATGTGTTTCAATATAATTCATGAGAGGTCTATTGGTGCACAGCGGATATTGGCTGGATAACGGGGCATTCGTACATCGTCTATGGACCACTCTTATCGGGTGCGACGTCTGTGCTTTTTGAGGGTATTCCGACCTATCCAGATGCTGGGAGATTTTGGCAAATCATTGATAAGTATCATGTGAATATTTTCTACACCGCACCGACAGCGATTCGAGCCCTCGAAGCATTTGGTTTGGATTTCGTGACACCCTACAAGCTGGATTCTCTGCGAGTCCTCGGAAGTGTGTGAGAGCCCATTAATGAAAAAGCATGGCACTGGTATAACGAGAATATTGGTAAAAAACGGTGCCCTATCGTGGATACGTGGTGGCAGACAGAAACAGGTGGAATACTTATCTCGCCATTGGCAGGTATCACTCCGACGAAGCCCAGCTTTGCGACACTTCCGTTGCCTGGTATTCAACCCCTTCTCATCGATGAACAAGGAAAGGAAATAGTTGGGGATAATGTCTCAGGGAATCTCTGTATTCGCTTTCCATGGCCTGGGATTATTCGTACAATCTATGGAGACCATAAATATTGTAAGAGTACGTACTTCTCGACGTATCCTGGACTCTATTTCACAGGTGATGGATGTCTACGAGATGCTGACGGATATTATCGTATCACAGGGCGAGTCGATGATGTGATGAATATAAGCGGTCACCGTATCGGAACTGCTGAAGTAGAGAGTGCTATCAATATGCATCCTGATGTCGTCGAATCAGCGGTTGTCGGGTATCTACATGATATTAAATGACAAGGCATTTATGCCTATGTCATCACGACGAACACTGAAAAAGATTCTGAAATGCTTAAGAAAGAAATCACGGCTGAAATCACAAAAGGTATCGGACCGATTGCGAAACCTGATAAAATTCAGATAGTCTCTGGGCTCCCCAAAACTCGTAGTGGCAAAATCATGCGCCGAATCCTGCGCAAAATCGCAGAAGGGGATACTGAAAATCTCGGCGATATTTCAACGCTTCTTGATCCAGCAGTGGTAGAGGAAATCAAGAATTGAGCAGCATAGTAAAACCTATTCTGCACCAAGCAAAAAGTCTGTGCAATAATTATTTTTTAATGGAAATCTTTATCTAGATCCACAGGTTCATCGTGTCTTCGTGTACGTCATGGCGTAGAAGCAGGAGCATCTGGTTCTGTAATCTCAGGTCACGCAAGAGCGAGTGCTATACGGCTTTGCATATCATCAAATGACATGCCCTTCAATCAAGCTTCTCATACAAGATGTCTAAAGGTACTCACAACAACCGCAGCTATTAATGCTGCATTATATTGGCAGGCAGGACATTCTTCACGAAGATGTGCAATTAACGTATCAACCTTATCAACAGGGTGTTCTCACGGCATAATAAATTGATTATAATAATAAATATAGTCAAAATTCTATGTTGTCAATATCTTGTGAACAATAATTGACAATATTATAAAATAATTAAGATACATTCTATATGTCTAATAATTTTTTGAGGTCCTGTCTATGATATGAGGACCCCGACATCACTGCCTGAACAAATCATTGTATCGATACTGCACCACATTGTGTAGTTCGGAGAGAGGAAGCTATAAAATCTTCAGATCCCCAAGATATTGCTTTCGCTCTTGGAATGGAATTAGCAAGAATAATGATAACACCTGAAGGTGTTGGCTCGGGAAGCACAACAAGAGCCAGTATATTGAGACAACAGCTCGATTAAATGAATTAATGAATAGAATACCTTAGTTTATCTCATACTTAAGCGTTACATTGATAGTGACCTCTTGTGATCCTGGCTCGATAGTTGGAGCAGTAGATGAAGATACGCTATCCATCATACCTTTCGATAACATCGGTTGATTGTAGTATGGCATAGCATTATTTTCACTGATTTCGAGGAGCCGACCGAGCGTAAATCCTGCTGCATCAGCGACACTTTGTGCCTTCTCTTGTGCTTTATGAATTGCTTCTGCACGAGCAGTATTTTCTATCTTGGTGCTATCATCGATAGCGAACTGAATATTTGAGACAGAATTTGCTCCACTGGTGACCACTCCAGTGAGGAGAGGGCTGATAAGTTTAAAATCTCGTATTTTCACATGCACAGATTGTTGCACGGTGTAGCCGACGATAGTCGCAGGAGGACAGACTTTTCCAGAGCCATACACACAATTTGGTGTCTCATATCGAGGAAGGATAGTATACTGAGAGGTTGCGATATCTTTTTTATCGACTCCTTGCTTCGTGACGAAAGCAATTGCCGCGTTCATCTTATCCGCATTTTGAGATTGAAGAGCTGCGACATCGACCCCACCCTCGGTGATAACTTCAAATGAAAATCCTGCAATATCTGGCACACCGACTGCTTTACCATCTCCCTGTACGACAAAGCTTCTGAAATTTGTGGGAGAACTGACACGATCATAGCTCTGAGTAAACTTGTATCCGAGGAATAGTCCACCACCGAGTGTGATGATGATGGCCAGACCGAGAAGATTTCTAAGGAAAGAGTTCATAGAGTAAATTATAAAATAAGATCAAAAGTATAATCCTCTTGTTTCTATGCGAAAGTTTATTGGGGTTGATTATGAGAGTAAATATTCTAGGGCACAAAAACCCAACTACCATATCCTAGTAGAATGCCTTAAGGCATTCTACTAGGATATGTGAAAAAATCAATTTTTCTTCTGAAAAACATAGGGGAAAAAATAGGCATTTTTCCGCTTATTTAAGCCAAAAAACGCTTTACTTTTTTCACGATTTTCATATAATGAGAGTGATTATTGCAGTTGTAATAATTGGGGGTAAAACCTCTATTTCCTAACTTTCGCTTTTTATGCGCAAAGTCTTACCGCTCGATTCAGAATCCTGAAGAATCAGGACTATTGAATGGGCAAAAAAACACCCAAACCGTGTGGAATGGGTGAAAGCAAAAACGAGTCCGTTAAAGAAAAAGTAATTTTTCCTATCTCGTTTTAGTTTTTGAATCCGTAGCATCATGCTACGGATTTTTTACTTAAATCAAGGTCTAGCTACTTTTTCTCATCGTCCACGTAATCCCAAAGATGGTGACAATTATTGCGGCGCAGATGAGACAGAGGAGACAATAGGCATGGATATAGAGGACTTCTTGAGAGATGATGTAGCCATTGAAGAGCATACCTCAGAGAGCAACCCAGTTAATGATTTTCGCTGGTTTATTGGTACCGATAGCGAGTCCCCAGAGTGTGAGGAGGATAATAATCGGATAGACAATCAGTGCGAGGTAGGGGAAGGGGATACCGGCTATCATCGTATCTGGATGGACGATAACGCTCGTACAAGAAATGGTAGCATTGATATCACAACCACTTGAGACGATGACGCCTGGTACTGGATGCAGGAGTTGGTACGCCTTTGAGCTGAGATAAATAGCATTACCGAGAGCGATGAGCGCGAGAATCAGAATTATGAGGTATTTTTTTTTCATAGAGAAGAGAGAAAAGATAAAAAAGAAGGATTAATTTTCAGAATTGAAACCAGTTTTGTCCCCGATTTGAAGAATTATTTTTGCAAGAGGATCATGGTCTGTGCCTCGAGTGATAGCGCCGCCGAGAGCACCTACCGCCGAGAGCACGAAAAATCCTATCAGGGCGAGGAAGAGGGTGATGCGATATTTCTGGAGGAGAGCACTGAGAGAGGCGAGTTTTTGGAGGAGTTTGAAATTGATAAATTTTTGCATTTTCAGAAGGATTGGTTCGCCTGCGAGATAAATAATTGAGATGATGATAAAGATATTGCGGCACATCTCAGCGAATTCAGCGTGAAGACCAAGTGTCGATGGCCCGTCTGCAAAGTCTGTCACAAAGACGGCGTTTTCACCAGTTGCGAGCGAGAAAAAGATAAAAATAGTACCAACATAGAGGAGGAGTCTTTTTATGATATGTGCCGTTGGATTCTTCTTAAACATAAATTGCATCAGGACTTCCATCATCACATAGAGCGTGAGGAGAGCCACAGGGAAATGCACGATGAGAGGGTGGAGGGTCATGAGAGAAAGTATAGTTCTTTCTTGAAAAAATCAAAAAAGTTATGATTTTGACAATCCGTAAAAATATATTTAATATTTGTATTTTTAATATAATGTGGATATATTAAAAGGTATGATGATGGATAAAAATGGAAAATTTATACTGACTGTATCAGCATTCTCTAATACGCAAGAAATATTTTTTTATTTCAATTTTAAAGCTACGATAAAGCATTTTTATCGAAGTCGAAGAAACCTCAATATCTTATCCGGAATTTATACAACTAAAAATCCTATCCAGACCAGGTATCATCCTAGAACGATTCAGACATACCCGGCAAAAGTGAGATACGTGGGAGATAGCACTTTTTTACTCATATTGAGCATCATCTTTGGGAACATACCGAGCAGTATTCCTTTGAGAAGGGTTCCAAGTCCGAGAAGACTGACGATGACCTCTGCCAATGAATCCCAGAGAAAATGTTTCATCATGAGCACCACGCCTACTGCGATCATCCCCATGCTGGCGACGACGATGCTCAGTGGTTCATTTTCTAAACTCTTAAACGCTTTGAGATAGAACTGTGAATTCAGGAGGATACCAATACCGATTACGAGAAATGTGGGCCCAAGAATTTGGGCGAGGAAAAGAGTCATATCATTCATAATACAATATATTAGGAAATAACATTTTAGAACTAAAATGCAGAAAAAATTATAGGGATTCATGGAGGAATTCAAACAATACATATTGACAGTCTCGGAAGAGGGTTGGGATACCGATTTTGATTCTGGCGGGTCATAAATATGGTTTTAGTGTACGTAATGGTTGAGGATCAAGGATATTAACCCTCGTAGGAAAGCCATTTACGCATAAAAATAATTATTTATCAATTCTGAAAAAATCTGCTGCATTTTCGAAAAGTACTTTTTCAGAATCCCTCTGAGACAATAATCATTTAACTCTCTTTACTGAATCCCATCTCTCAGTATTCTCATCTGCGATATTATCTCTATTCCAAGGGTAGTCACTACTAAACATTACCTTTTCTGCTGGCGTCATACGAAACAAATCTGTGGTGTAGTCAGTTGTTTTCACCGAAGTACGTCCAGTACTTTCGATATGACAGTCTGGTCCATATACAATCATTGTATTGTCAGATTGTTTAATTTGATTTACCGCTTTTCTATCTAGTCTCGCACCATGATTGATAACTGTTTTTACTTTATTCTTATTGCCCCATTTAACATAATCAAGCGGATTATTTTTTTGATACAGATACTCTAAGTATGTTTGAGGTGTTCATCTGAAAAAATCTGTATGAAAAACAATAGGTAGGTTATGTTTTAGTGCCAACCGAGGGAGCCAATTAGGCAGTTTTTCTGGATAAGTTGCCGTTGCAATTCAATGCACCTTAAGAGCATAAACTCTACGCGCCGCAAGTAATCTATCAACGTCCTCGGAGTTATCTAAAGCTGGATGAATTTTCCAAACAGGGTAAAAAATAATTCCTTCTCCTTTATTATTCACGTCACTAGCAGTTGCGATGATTTCTAGGTTATCTGCAAAGTAAGGATTTCTATCAGATTCTTCCTCCTGTCCATTTTTTCCTGCATCTATAAATTTTATCTCTCTATCATTTCATACTTTCCATAATGCTTTAGTGCAAGATCCTCTTGCAAATGTTGGAGTGGGAAACAATAAAGCATCTGTTACACCCATTTGGACTGCCATTTTTATATAATATGCTAAATCTCAAATTGGGCCATGAGGAGAGATTCCGATATTTGTTTGGCAATCTATGA
Organism: Candidatus Gracilibacteria bacterium; assembly: GCA_041660965.1. Classification (NCBI taxonomy): domain Bacteria; phylum Candidatus Altimarinota; species Candidatus Altimarinota bacterium. The sequence continues at coordinate 149,351 of JBAZVH010000002.1, forward strand.
TTCTCATAATAAAAATTATTAGTTATTTCTTACAAACATAGAAAACAGGTGGCGTATCTCGGGAATCTGTTTCGGAAATATGATTATTATTGATTTCTAAGACAGTAAGTCCAGATTTTTTAATCATATCTTTCACTTCTTTAATAGTTGGTATGTGCATGAATTGTTCAGAAGCTAATAATCACATTTCAGAATCAACTATCCTTTTGAAAAATAAATCTCAATAGTCAATTTCTCGTACCTCGAATCAGGTTGGTTTGATTATAAATAATTTAATCCACATATATATCCAGAAGAGCATTCTTGAGGAATAAAATTTACGCTCATGCGTTGTGAATATGAAAATCCCCTTATCTCTTAATACTCTTCGTACTTCTCTTAATATATCCATTCGTAATTCTTTACTTGGATTTTGTGCCCAACCTTGATTAGAAAAAAAGACATAATCAAGGGAATTTTCAGGAAAATCTAATCTTGCAGCATCTCAATCCATATATGTGATGTTAATACATTTTTCTATAGCAATCCTCCTAGCGGCATTTATCATTTCTGTTGAAAAATCTATACCAGTTACTTGAAATCATCTTTCCGAAAGAGGTAGCGAGGTTCTACCTGTTCCACAGCCTATGTCCAATAATTTACCAGGTTGACAGAAATATTTTTCTATAAAAAACTTCTCGGAATTCCACAATCCTGAATTAGCAGATCTAAAGAAATATTTTTGTGACCCTAGTCCAGAAAATTCTTTTACAATAGCATCTTTCAAATCTTGAACGTGTTCTTCATCTCGACGCTTTCGTGAATTAAGAATATTTTGTATAAATCCTTTAATTCTATTTTGACGAAACAATATACTGTTTTTACTATTAGAATTCAAAAAAGAATCATTAATTACTGGACCTCATTTTTCCAGAGACATAGCATGAAAAAAATTAGAAAATCCAATTTGATAAAAGATTAAGATAGTATTTTAAGTGCAATTTCCGATAAATATTTATCATCAGCTTTTTTATAATCATGAGATGAAATGTATCATTCATAAGTGGAAAAATATTTGTCTACATTTGATTTGAGAGGTTTCCATTTTTCCATATTTGCAGTACCATGCATTGGAAAGAGCTTTGCATGAACATGGTCTACTCAAAATCCCTCAAAAACTAAAGCTGTCCGACCCACGTCTTCGAGTTTGAGATCAAGCATTTTTGCTACCTTCTTCGTAGCTATCAATAACTCACTCAGCACCTCATCAGGGAGATCAAAAATATAACTAGAATAGTGGGTTTTTGGTATCACAACAGTGACTCATTCCGTATTTGGGAAAATAGACAAAAAAGCAATAAATTTTTCATCCTCCCAAATTACATGAGAATGAGATTTTTTATGTGCAATCTGGCAGAATATGCAGTCAGTCATAAATAGGGAGATTAGATGCGCATATGAGTATATTGGGCAAAATACATTAGTCCAGAAAATTATTGCTATCTATTAAGGATTCATCGTTCTATCAAAAATTCTTGGAAATCCATGACAATCTCTTACATGGTCATTTCATATCAACCAACGCATAAGTCTTTCCAAGCCCATTCAGAAAGCTACATGTGGAACACATCAGCTTGCATGTACTTCTCTCACGAATTCATAACGCGGATCAGTATCTCTATTTTTTTCCCTCATTCTTTCCAACAACATATCAAAATCATAGATCTTTTCAGCTACTCAAAGTAATTCACCACATCAATTACTTGTAATCAGATCTGCAACCATGCATACTTCAGTGTCTTGTGGGTCTATAGAGTATGGGAATGGCTCAATTGATCTGGGTATTCAGGTTACCCAAAAAGGATGATTAGGAAAAAAATTATGCGATAAGAATTCTTCTTCTTTTGATCCAAGACTTTTTCAAAATTCAATATCAAATCACTCTCTTGCAAGAATGTCACAGCACTCACGATATGTTATTCGTGGATATGGTGCTTTTAGCCCATCTTCACAGAGATTGACCCCTAATTCCTTCAAAAAATCTCCACCTTTTGCTTTTAACTGCCTTGTTAGAAAAGGTATAATCTCCTCAACGGCTCAGATAACTCATTCAAAATTATCCCAACACCACTCAGCTTTTATGTGCCAATATTCCATAAGGTGTCTTTTTGACCTACCCTCTTCTCATCGGAATGAGGGCCCCATATTATATACTTTCTCTAACCCATGTGCTGCAGCTTCTAAATAATATCAAACACATTGAGTCATAAAGACATTTTGTTTTGAAAGCCCTGCCTTAATAGCCGAATCATCTTCATACAATGGTACGGGGGTAAGGATAGGCGCATCGAAAGATATAAAATCATTTTTACTGAACCATGATCGCATTTCACTTTGAAGTAAATTTCTAAATTTCATCATTGCGGCCAGTTTCGGATTTCTGAGGTATAAATGCCTATTTCTTAGGAGATGATCAACGGTATTTCAATTAAAAGGATCTGACTCGGATCGCGGTTGCATGGTTATTCCTGGTTGCGAAGGGTTGATTCTTTTGATTTGATCAACCTGTATCTCTGATTTTCCGCGATGTATACTTATATGACCTCATAATTCAACTCATTCTTCCATTCTCAAACCAGAAGCCTGCTCTTTATTTAAACAACACTGAATAGTACCAGTTGAATCCATTAGATCGACAAAGATAATTGCACCATGATTGCGCAGTGATTTGACCCATCATTTTATCCATATATGTTTTCACTCTTCGCATTGTTGCAGGGAAGCGATCCGGATCCTTTTACCGAAGGTTGGATTTTTTAGACCCATAACCTTTCCGTAAAAATCTTGAAAGTCATCAAAGGATTCAAATACTCATTTCATTAATTCAGCGTTTTCATTCCAGAATGATGTAATATCGACCACTTTAGAGCTTACCGCCTTGATAAGTACTTCCTGGAGATTTGTAAGTTTGGCACCATGTTCCGTTTGTCAGCTCGGAGCGTCCATATTGGTTTAATTAGGGAGTTAACCTGTTTGGTCATCTATAGAGGTAAGTCACTTCTCTAACATTCTTTTTTCATAAAAGAATCATAAGCATTCTTGTGAGTCATAATCCAAATCATCCATGTGGAGGAGCACCATTATTGAAGAACTTTAAATAATTTTGAATTCCTTCCTGATCTAAAAGGCCTTTTTCTGCAATTTGATCACTCAAAATATCAACCCTGTGTTCTCTTTGCGCACCGGTAGTGATCTCTAATCATTTCCAGAGTAAATCAAAACTTTTTGTTACGTTGGGTTTATCCGGGTAACGCATATGATAAAATGGTCTTACTGATGTTGGATAATCTGTCACAAAAACAAAGTCGTGCCCATATTCTTCTTGAACATGTCTAAAGATTAATCTTTCACCTTCAGGGTCTAAATCCTCAGTATGTGGCATCTCGTGCTTATATTTTTCGAATACTATTCTTCTCGCATCATCAAGAGTGATCCTTGGGAATGGAGTCTCAGGAATATTTATTTTTTCTCCAAATAATTTTTCCACAGCATCACCATATCTTCACTTTAAATCTGTTAGTAATTTTCGTAACATTTCCTCTTCCACCCGCATCACATCCTCATGCGATTCTACCCAAGACATTTCTAGATCTATCATAGTAAATTCCGTGTCATGTCTCGATGTAAATGAAGGATTTGCTCTAAAAACTGGTCAGATTTCGAACACTTTATCAAAACCAGCTGTCATTGCTAATTGCTTATAAAACTGGGGCGATTGTGCTAAATAAGCAGTTTTATCTCAGAAATATTCAAGTTTAAATAACTCTGATCCAGACTCACTTTGTGATCACATAAGCTTCGGAGAATGAATCTCAATGAATCATCTTTCATTCCAATAAGATCTCAGCGATTCTTCGAGGGCGGTTTGTATTTGGAAAATAAGTCGAGATTCTGGATCACGAAGGGAAATATGTCGCCAATCCATCTTTGCCTCTAATGAGGAGGTTGGCTGAATTGGGTAGTCTTGCTTTGCTGCTCAATTTATAATGAGTCCTGTTACCTGTATTTCAACACCATTTTTTGCTTTTGCTTCGTCTCATTTTTTTAATGTACCGCTCACAGTAACTGCAGATCATTTTGAAAGTTCACTGATTTTTCAGTTTATATCATCGCCTGCTTCAGGCTTCCATACGATACACTGAGTTATTCAAGTGTGGTCCTGTAAATCAAAGAAGTAAACATTTTTTTGATTTCGTATTTTTCAAACCAGGCCTTGGAGTTTCACTGGCTGGTTATTTCATAATAAATCCACATTACCAATCAGGGTTCTGTCTGAATTGTAATCATCCACGAATAATCTCCTTTCAACAATTTTTTGAACAAAGTCTTGTATTTCTCAAATGTTCTCACTATCTGAAGCTTCTGGTATAAGTTCTCATTTTTTGTGAGCTAGGACAAGATTGTTTAAGTCTTCTTGTGATAGAGTTCAGTTTTGGAGACTAGAAATTAAGTTTGCATTATTCATATTTATGGTGTTTAATAATTATTATGTAATATATACCTATTTTATTTACTAATGCAATACAATTTTCTAATTTATGTTTGACATATATATTATATATATTTATATATAGAAGTTAATTGGTATAATTTGGTTATTGTTAATAATTTTTTAGAAATTCTCCTAGAGTAGGAAGTAGGAGACATAGGACCCCTTGAGGAAGTCAAAAAATTAATGAGAAATACCTGAAAATATGGGAATCCCAATGCTTTGAAAAGTCCTCTTAGCTTACCTTCCCATACGGATAACGGTCTAGCAATACTCTATTCAATATACAATCTCACAAAGGATTTGTAACATAAATTAAACAAAAAAATGATCCTAGGTAGTAGAGTCACAATATGGTCTTAGTGTACGTAATGGTTGGGGATGAGGGATTCGGTCGCTCTCTGCCGCGACCGGCGCTCTCATCTTCGAAGTGACGTAAGTCACTTCTCTGACTCGATTCTCACCCTCATCCAACCGGATTTTGTCATAAAAAATCCCTCAGCTGAAGCTGAAGGATGTTTTTGATGACAGTATGGTTGGGAATTAAGTATACTAACCCTTATAAGTAAGGCTAGAATGGGTACTTTGAAGAACTATTAAGATATTCCATATTGACTTGAAAGCAAAAAAGTATACAACAAGATAGAATTAAATATTTTTAATTCATCTCAAATCATTCATCTTATATGAATCATCCCAACACAAAAGATCTGAAACTTCTCTGAAAATGAGAAGCATATACTGTTTACGAATTGAATTTCGAGACGATATTACGTATTCGTTATACCTGAGAAAAGTATCAAAATTATGGCAGTGAGCAGAAATTACTTTCTTGTTTACATAATCAAGCAAAGATTTTTCCTCAACTATTAGAATATAACGAGGACTGAGACTGGTGAATATATACGAGAATTCATGGAGCATCTGCGAGTTCATATATTTCTCATGCTAGCATAGAAGAGATGCAAGATCTCACAAAAGAAATCTGTGATACTCTTCAGGTTCTACATTCCATAGCCCCAGAAACACTCTTGTGATTATGATACACTGATTTGAGAAGTACTTCTTCAGGAAATTTGGATTGGCTACGGGGTGACATAAAAAACAAATTATCATGATTTCCAGAGAACGTTGTAAAAAATATACTGCAATATATCAACGAATTAGAGACATATAACTACCCTCATCCTACCATGACACATGGCGATATATCTCTAGAAAATATCATTGTAGATCCCAATAATTGAAGACTTGCAGGTATTATTGATTTTTCGGATGCCAGAGTAGCAGATCCAGCTCTTGATTTTGATAATCTCTGACGTTTGTCAGAATATGCCTGGGCGTATTTGGGCGAACATATAGACGTATATAGTGATATAGTTTCACTTAAAAAGAGGGCAGAGTTTTACAGTAAAAGAAGGTATTTATTTAGTTATTTATATAACTTCAAACATCGCTCAGAAGATGATATATTATGGGTGTTCGGGGCAAGTTTTGAGTTAGAACCTTTACTATAAATATTCCATAATAAAAAAATCATAAAAAATCCCTCAGCTGAAGCTGAAGGATGTTTTTGATGACAGTATGGTTGGGGATGAGGGATTCTTTCACTCTCCGTCGTGAACGACTCTCCTCATTCGAAAGACCAGAGCATTGGTCTTTCTTATTTCGGATTCTCATCCCTCATCAGCGCTCAAATTATGAAAAAACAAAAACACCCCTAAAGGAGTGTTTTACTTTTTCATGGTTGGGGATGAGGGATTCGGTCGCTCTCTGCCGCGACCGGCGCTCTCATATTCGAAGTGACGTAAGTCACTTCTCTGACTCGATTCTCACCCTCAGCTAATCCGGATTTTGTCATAAAAAATCCCTCAGCTGAAACTGAAGGATGTTTTTGATGACAGTATGGTTGGGGATGAGGGATTCGAACCCCCGGAATGGCGGGATCAAAACCCGCTGCCTTACCACTTGGCTAATCCCCAACACGTAGTGAGATTGTAGATATTTTTCATTTTCTGCAAGTTTTTTGTTTTCTTCTTTTTGTTTTTTGTAATATGCTATAATCGAGTAGAGCATCTATTTTTAGAGTATTCTTATTTTGATTGTTGTATGAAAAAAATCCTTCTCTCATTTTGTTTTTTGTCTTTTGTCTTTTGTACTAATGTCTTGGCAGCATCTTCACCAGTTGTGCAGGTGGTTTCTTATAAGGAGCCACTCGGGCTCTATTATCTCCTCCAATGATGGGGGAGTGGATCTATCATAGACAACGCGGGGCATATTATCACGAATAATCATGTCGTCGATGATGGATTTGGAGGCATATCGGATGATTTTGCGATATGTATGACAGAAGATCCAGCATTGCCCCCTCAGTGTCACTACACGGCCTCTGTTGTTTCTCGTGATGCTGATGCTGATGTGGCGATTTTGCAGATAGCGCCTACTGATATTTTTGGTAAAAACGTTGATTTCAGCAAATTTTCGACTCTCCCAATCAATATGGATTATTCACCTGCTTCTGGTGATACTGTAGTGGCTCGTGGATATCCATGGGTAGGTGCCAATACTATCACTGAAACAAAAGGTATCGTCTCAGGCACAGCACAGTATAATGGAAAAAAATATATCAAAACTGACACACTGATCGCCGGTGGTAATTCGGGTGGTCCTCTTATTCAGGATGGAAAGATGGTAGGCATCAACACATTTTTGATTGGTGGCGGGTATGACCCATCCCTTGGTTATTCGCTTTTGATCAGCGAAGCAAAGGATTTTATCACAAAAGCACTCTCTCAGATAAAAACTCTGCAGTCCAATAATCCTCTGTTTCCAAAATTTCTCCAGAATATGGACATATTTTCTACACAGAAAAAAATCATCGATCCTCTGGTGACGATACATCTTCCAGAAAAATACACGATTATGTCCTACATACCGTCGACGAGTATTTCTGCGACACTTTTGGATACCAATACGACTTCCGTTGCTTCGTTTGAGTTTTTTCATACTCGGTCACCGCGCATTGCAAATAAAGGAGAACTTCAGACCTATTTATCTCATTTGTTTCAGGCAAGCAAGGAAGATATTTGACTGAATCCTGTGACTATTGGTGGAAGGACTTTTTATGAATTGGTTGATACGAAAAATCCTGAAACTACTAAGACACAGAGCTACTATGGGTATGTCTCCATTATCGATGAGACACATCTGATATTCTTGTTTTTGACAACGCCTGAGCCGACACAAAATACACTCGAAAAAATACAAAAATCGGTGAAAGATTTTCTCTGATATATTTCTTTCCCGACAGTATTTATATTTCCAAAGATACAAAACATCATTATCTCAAATGCCAAAATCAGTCTTCTCGCTACTGAGAACACGATGATATCCTATGATATTCAGGAATATAGAGGTATTTTAGAGGATCTCATTTTGGATAGGAAAGATTTTGTGATGGTACGAAATTTCCTCGGGAATGCCTCCCAATATGCACAGATATCTGTTTTCCAAAATTCTTTTGAAACAGAAGATGACACGCTCGATATGTGGATGGAAAAGAGTACACAATATCGGGATATTCCCACAATAAAAAAGAAAGTTTCCTACAAATGATATAAGTGATTTTTGGTCTGCAATAATGATTTTTACACAGATGATAGAGGGGAAACTCAGGATACTATCAGCTGTGAAGGAGTCTTTTTTGTTGGAGCAAAAAATGATAGTATTCTTTCGGCTCAATTTGTACTTCCGAGAACTCAGGGCAAAAAAATAGATACGATTATTCAGCAATACTTGAATCGAGCAGTCCAGATACCCGAGATCTGAATCACTGATTTTAATACTCAGAAATCTGTCAACATAGCCCCGTATTCTGATGTAGGCAATCAGTCTGATGCTTATAAGGAAGCTCTTAGGCAGCTTCTTTCTTATGGTGTACTCGCGAAACGACCCATGTTTGAATGAGAGAGTCCATTGACCTGGAAAGAGTATATTTCTCTCTATGTGTGGGCCATCTATCATCGTCGTATGCATGAAACTCTTGATACCACCAATTCTACCAGTCCGACTCTTGAAAAAATTCTCTCTAAACTTCCGATTGCCTGGAGTGGATATGCTGAAAGTGAGGAATTTTATCTCAACCGACTCCACATCCTCATACGATTGCTCGTTGCAGGTGGTAGTTTGCCGAGCTATGATTTTGCTACTGTTTCAGCATTTGATGCCGACGAGTACGACCACGAGATATATGGGAAAGAATGGGACACCATCAATGCATTTGAGACAAAATATTTTCCAAATAAAGTCTCCCCAAAGCATGCAAAGTACACCACAGAATTCTCTCTTACCTATAATCCCATCACATGACTTGTCAAAAAACTCAAAAAGGATGATACCGTGAAAGATAGGTTTTTACGAGATGGTGCAAAAGACAAGGCAGATGCAGAGAGAACCGCACGATGTGATATGAGCTCTGTGGCATACTTTTCGGCTGAATGTAGAGCGATGCGAAAATCTGCACTCGCAGATATGCTCTCCTATACTGTTTTGACAAAATGAAAGGCGATAGAAATAATCTTAAAAGATATGGATTATACCTTGTGGGATCCATCACTTGCTCCTAAAAATGTACCAGCAACTGTCCCCTCAGAATAATTTCTCAGAGGAAATGTTTGACAAGTGGGCAAATAGACGATAATGTCTTTTATACAACCATCTTTTTATGGATATTCATCAAAAAATCAGTATAGGTATTTTCGGAACCCTTCTTCTCTGAACGCTCGCAATGTATAGTTCTGGTTCACTCTCCAGTAGTGTGCTCAAGTCTGATGCGTTGCAAAATGGAGCCAATCCTTGTTCAGAAAGCTATATGACAGCATATGCAAAGATATATCCAGAAGACAAAGCAAGAATCCTTGAGAGACAGAGATTTATCGGACGAGATTGTGGCGCAGGTGTGGTCGAAGCAAAAAAATCATACTGTGACGCCTATGCAAAACAACTCGAAACATACACAGCTCTTGTAAAGAAATATGAGACGTGTCTTAAAGATGTTCCGGCTCCTGTGTCTACAAAAGAAGTGACACAATAATTCCTTCAACAATATTAGAGGTATTTCCATCGTGCGTAGACTCCCGTAGTAAGACTTTTTTCACTATTTTTTTGTTGTATACCGAGTTCTCCATGCTCTACGATTCCCTCCGGAAGAATGTCGGAAACTATATTGGCAAGCGATGTTGAGAAGATACTCGATGCATACGTATTCACGAGGAAAAAGAGGGGAGTTGGCGAGAGGATTTTTTTGATGTTTTCCAAGAGAATTGGAAAAGAAGTATCAAATTCCCATTTTTCTCCATTGGCACCGTGTCAGAATACAGGAGGATCCATGATAATACCATCATAGGTATTGCCACGACGGGCTTCTCGTTCGACAAATTTTATCACATCTTCCAGTATCCAGCGTATAGCATTTTCTGGTAGTCCCGAGAGTGACATATTTTTTTGTGCCCAGCCAATCGTCGGCTTTGAAGCATCGACATGCGTGACTTGTGCGCCTTCCTTTGCACAAGCTATGGAAGCGATTCCTGTGTAGGCGAAGAGATTGAGGACTTTTATTTCTTTTGTAGTTCCGAGTTCCGAGTTCCGAGTTGGAAGTTCTAAATTTTGTACTTTGTATTTTGCATTTTGTATTACTTGGCGAAGCCAAGTCCAATGCATCGCTTGTTCTGGAAACACTCATACATGACGATATGGTGACCACCTACATTGCCATTTGAGATCGCCATATTCCATCATCCAATCAGCTACATTTGGGATTTTTTTCCAAGCACCTTGTCCGCCCATACTTTTATCAAAATAAGCATCACAGGGCCAATCAGGAAGTGTACGTGACCAGAGAGCTTGGGATTCAGGCCGTACTACTTTAAAAATACCATACTGTTCATATTTCATACCGTCTCCAGAATCGAGAAGAGCGTAGTCAGGAAATGGGGGGAGTGAGAGATGGGTCATAGAAAAAATTATTCCGCAAAATCAAGAACGACTTCAAAATTTTCTTCTGAAGTTGCCCGCCTCTCATGGAGTCATCCGATGCACGTCAAAAATTCATCTCTCTCGGTATCAACCATTTTTTCACCAAAGGCATTTTGCACGAGATGCTCTCCTCATGATGTTACTCGGCACATACAAGCATGACAGACGCCAGCACGACAGGCAAAAGGGGAGTCAATACCATGCTTCTCACATTGTTCTGTAATAGAGGATTTGCTATCACCTACGAAGGTATGCCAGTTTCCGGAGGGGTCGCGGAGCTTGATGGTAATCATAAGGAAAAGAGTTTATGGATTTGAGAAATTTCTTTCTTTAATGTTTCGTTGAGTATAGTTTTTTCGGCTCAAAAGTCGAGAACAATCTCGGAAAGAGATGGAAAAAATTGTTCACGCAGTTGGTTAAGGACTACAATTCTCCTCTGTAATACTCTCTGATCAATTTCGGGAATAATATCGCGGTAGGCATATCGTGTTTTTATTTCCTGCAGTGTAATGAGGAGATATTGTCGAGCTATTCGTTGTTGTGCTTCCTGAGGATTCTCCGTGCCTTGGTCTCAAAATGTCTTCCATTCACGATAAAAAGAAAAGAAAGGGTTAAAGACGAGTGCATTTCTGAGGGGAACATATGTTTTAACACGCTCTTGAAATGCTGGAAAATCAGAAGAAATACCCTCAAGAACATGAGAAATATCGACTTTTCACGTTTTTGTGCCACAGATACAGCGTTTCCAATGAAAGAGTTCTACATCTTTTGCCTGTTCGATGAGAATTGCCTGCTCTGCTATGCCAGCATTTTTCCCAAGTCTATCTCTGAGTCATTTTTCAAGAGTCTTTGTTGCCCAATAAACTCGAACACTATCATATTGTCCTCCATCCAATTTTAGGAGATAGTCTATCTCCGCCTTTTTCGTATAAAAAAATAACCTTCCTCGAAGTTTTGAGGTAATATTTTCTACCAATCATTGTACTATTTTTACGAGTTCTTCCATTCAGTGAGGTGCAGTTTTTGTGGATAAATAATAGGATACTAATTCGGCAATCTCTGAAGAAATATCTGTGACTGTTTTTGCTCCTTGAGCGAGATGATTTCGTGCATATTGTTGAGAATCGAGCGCGCTGTATACACCGTCATGCATCGTGAGATAGGCCCTATTACTGGGGACAAGTTTTGGATTTTTTCGTGAACCTCTTCCTTGCTTTCATTTTCTCACTTCTTGAAAACGCCCAATACGACCATCTGTCCCGAGGATAATCCTCCCAGAGAGAATACGTTGTGCACTGAGGAGCCAATCTTTTACCGCGGTGATCATCTGAGTCATTTCGTCCTTATTTTTTACCTCCCGAAGAGAAAAAGTTCCATGTTGTTTTCAGAGGTTGCCAATACGAAAGGGGTCTATCACGACATAAGGGCGTTGCTCTGTCTCGAGAGACCCGGCATCGATATGCAAGAGTGCATTTTCTGGGCTGAGTGTGCGTATCGTCCATCCTGTGATAGAGTGAGGGAGAGAGACGAAAAATTTTGAAAGGTTTTCCTCAGTCGAGAGACTCGAATATTTTTGTTGATTTTCTCTTCCAGCATTGACCTGTTCTGCGACGATCTCATCTCTCCAGTATTGGAGCTCTGGGTGTTGAAGGAGGAGTTTTTGGAGTTCTTTACTGAGATGATTTGTAGCGGCATCTGCCTCAGGTAGGCCACTTACTGAATCACTATGGAGTTCTTCCAACATAAAAATAATTATTGTCCATATATCATAGAAAAAATTTGCAAAATGCAAATATCTCATACAATGTCGCTCGTTGGGAGCCCCGCTCATTTTTGTGCCAAATAAGTTTTAATACTTTATGGACACGAAAATGAGCGGGGCGCTCGCACCAATATTTCTTTATTTTTCTTTGTATGCCACGAGGCAAAAAATACACTGCTGCGCTCAAGTTTATTGAGCTCAGCAAAGCTTACTCCGTAGAAGAAGCAGTTGCTCTTCTCGAAAAGACCAACTTCGTCAAGTTTGACCCAACAGTTGAAATACATTTTCATCTTGGTATCAATCCTACGAAAGCCGATCAGATGGTTCGTATGGGTATGACCCTCCCTCATGGGACTGGTAAAACAGTAAAAATCGCAGCATTTAGTGATGCAGGTGATGAGAAAGCTCTTATTGGAGCTGGAGCATTGATAGCCGGTGGGGATGATCTCATCTCAGGTATCGAAGCTGGATCTACACCTATCAACTTTGACATCGCTATCGCTACTCCTGCGATGATGCGTAAGATGGGTAAGATTGCCAAGGTCCTCGGTCCAAAAGGCCTGATGCCAAATCCAAAATCTGGAACAGTCGGTGACGATCTCCTCGCCATCATCCAAGAGCTCAAGGGTGGTAAATTCGAAGTGAAAAATGATAAACAAGGTGATATCCATGGTATGATTGGGAAACTTTCTTTTGGAGCTAAAAAGCTCACAGAAAATCTTCAAGCATTTATCCATAGCGTCAACGATGCTCGTCCATCTGGGCTCAAAGCAAACTTAACCTATATCAAATCAATCTCTGTGTGCACTTCTATGTGACCTGGCATTTCTGTGAAGATATAATTATTTTAAATTCTTAGATAACCCCTCAGAGATGAGGGGTTATTGTTTATGGTCAAATTCAAAATGGTTAGAATTACTTTTTCAAAGCAATTCACGACATATCTATTCCATCTTATTTGAAAGCTTTCCTTCCACAAACTCTCTCTTCTTTGCAAATTTTTCACGTACAAGGGTTTGGAGTTTTTGTGAGTCTTGTAAACCATCACGAGCCACGACCATATCCATTGGGATGAGTTCTCCAGATTGGACTGACTTCTTTTTATCCTTCACTGTTTTGACTATAAAAGAAAAATTTTGCTGTTCTGTTAGAACAGGGATATCGAGAGTTTTGCTCATATTTGGAGCGAGTATTTTGGCATCATCATGACTCGTATGAAAGACGATGATATTTCCGACGTTACCGAGTATTGCTTCAACCAGTTTTTTATCGACTTGTCCGAGATATTGGTGTGCTATGATCAGTTCGAGACCATACTTTCTCGCTTCAGAAAATATGTCGGCGAAACTCTCTGTTGCAAAGTTTTGGAATTCATCGACATACAGACGAAATGGTACTCGATTTTCTGGCTCAATCGTTGCACGACTCATCACGTCGAGCTGAAATTTGCTCACGAGCATAGAGCCAAACATATCGCTCACATCTTCTCCGATTTTCCCTTTTGAGAGATTGGCGAGAAATATTTTTTTATTATCCATCACCCATCGTGGAGAAAATCCAGATTGTGGCTGACTCACGATATTGCGTATCAGCGGTACAGAGAGAAATTGTCCTACTTTATTGAGAATAGGTCCTACGACCTCTGCCTGTCGCATCTGTGACATATTCTCAAATTCTGTTGTCCAAAATTTTTGTAAGAATGGATTTTTTATTTGTGCGAGATATCGTTTGCGAAATTCTTCATCGGTGAGAAGCATCGTCAGATCAAGTAGTGTTGTCCCTGGTTTTTCGAGGAGTGTCAGCGTGGCATTCCGGAGGATATATTCGAGCCGAGGTCACCAGCTATACCCAAATATTTTTTTAAAAACGCCCACAATAGAGCTTGCTACGAGTGAAGAGAATTGTTCGTGCGTATTTTCGAGGATATTAAATCCGATGGGATAGTCGATATCAGCGAGATCAAAGAGGACGACATCGTTGCTACGAGATTTTGGGATACGATGAATAATCCTGTCATAGAGGTCTCCGTGGGGATCGATGAGCCCTACTCCTCGGCCAGCATCAATATCCTGGAGGATCATACGTTCCATCAGTGTGGATTTTCCACTTCCCGTTTGCCCGACAAGGAGTGTATGACGACGGAAAGAGTTTTGGTCGAGCGTGATAGTATCTCAGTGATCTTCAGAGAATCCGAGGAGCATAGGTGATTCTCATAAGTGATTTCACACTATTTCTCACTCTTCTTCACTATCATTTTTTTCTTCAAAAATCACATCTCATACAAGAGTATTATGATCTATCACCATCTCTTCTTCTGGCATTTCGATATTTCTTTCCCAGATATTTTTTGATTTTTTGCTCTTTTCTTCCCAAAAATTTCCTCTCTCAACCAAGACATCACGGAGACTCATGAATTTCTTATTTTTTCGAACAAGATTTTCTGTTGGTCTTTCTTTGAGTATCGATTCTGGTATATCGCTCAATGCATAGTCATAAAAGATATCTTCTGGTGTTTCTGACTGTATATGAGGAAGAGTGTCTGATATCTCTGGAGTGACATCTGGAGAATTGCCTTGAAGCGATTCTTGGAATATCTCATGGGGAATAAAGTCCTCTGATTCAGTGAGAACCCCTGTTTCACTGTAAGCATAGGTATCGATATATTCGAGTTCACCGATTTCTTCTGGTTGTATTCTGATACTTTCTTTTGGAGTTTGAAGTGGCGAAGAAATTTCTAAGGGGGTATACATAGGAACATCATCGGCTCTGTGTACTATTTCTGTTTCTTGGTTTCGATTGGTAGATTCGACAATATCCCTATTTGTGACAAGGAGGGAGAAGAAACGTTTCAGAGTATGTAAGGAAGCTGCCTTCATAATATACAATTCTACAAATTATATAAATATGTCAATACCTCACACACACAAAAAACTCTCCGTTTAGGCGGAGAGTTTTTTTAAGAGAATATTTGGTGACTTATTGGATTTTTCCATTACCAGCCAAGATGCTGAAGAGGAGATTCGTCAGAGTCCAGGCAAAGAAGATAACGACGATACCGATAACGGCATTGATAATAATTTTCTTTCCTGCTTCTTTTCCTTCATCTTCTGCCCCAGAAGTGAGGATTTTCCATCCACCCCAGAGAGCCATGGCGACCATGATCAGTCCGAGAAATGTGAGGAGTCCTGAAATAAATGTTTGAATAGTATCGATAGGTTTTCCATCAGCGCCTGGCCCTCTTAACCCAGGATCGACTGTTTCAGTCCCTGGATCTATCACAGCAAAAGTGTATTGAGCAGTGAGGAGTGCACCAACACCAGTATACATATATCGTTGAACTGTGTTCATAAAAAGGTATTAAAAAGTAAACACATTGCAAGTATAGCCTATATTAGCGAACTTTGCAATTATTTCGTCTAGACAAATGGTGGAATATTATTCAATACATTTTTTCGACCAGAAAGTGTCCGACTTCTTCCGAAGATAAAGGGTAGTAATGTGGATGTATAAGCTTTTCCTGATTTTTCACGTGAGATAGCCAAGAGTATACCTGCAGCCGTCATTGTGGAGAGAAGAGAAGACCCTCCATAGCTTACAAATGGTAGTGTCAGACCAGTGTTTGGAAAAATACTCATATTGACGCTAATATTGACTATCATCTGCCAGGATATCCATATGACAATACCAAAAGCGACATATTTACCAAAATCATCTTCACAAGCCAGCACAATAAGAAATCCACGATAGGCGATAAAGATATAGAGAGAAATGAGGACAAAAGCGCCCAGAAATCCAAGCTCTTCCGTAATGACAGAAAATATAAAATCTCACTGTGGCTCAGGGAGATATCAGAATTTTTGTATCGAATCACCAAACCCGAGACCTGTAAATCACCCACTTCCTATAGCGATAAGGGCTTGTTTGTTTTGATGGTGCATGGTATTGTTTTCGATGGCAGACTTATTTGCTGAGAAAAAAGAGTCGACACGATCGTGGATGTAGGAAAATCTACTTCTCTGATCGGGGGTGCTATAACTTCATAGCAGGTAAAAAATAGAAGCGATAAAAAGCCCTACAGTCATCAAGATACCAAGTATTCGTATATTGCCACCCGCGACAAAAAATATAGAGACAGCAATCGGTATTATGATAAGGAGTGCTCACAAATCTGGCTGAAGAAAAACGAGAATAACTGGTATGACAATACTGAGTCAAAATGGTATAAATCCCTGCTGTAAATCAGCCAGGGAATTTTTGTATCGACTGCAAAAAGAGGCGACAGTGAATATGATGGAAAGTTTCAAAAACTCTGTTGGTTGAAGAGAAAATGGAAGTCATGGAATCTCAAACCATCCTCGGGCACCATTGATTTTTATGCCAAATATCAGTACGGCTATCAGCATACCTATAACGAGTGCTGCTATGATTTTGGTATTTTTTTTCCACCAGAGGTAGGGGATTTTTATGGCGATCAGCATCGCAGAGAGTCCGATTCAGATTTGCAGGATATTCCGGAAGATAAATCTCCAATTATTTGGTGCCTCTATAGTACCAGATGTCACGAGCTGTTTCGTGATACGATATGAATCATAGACACTCACTGAGCTAATCATCACCGATCAAAAGATAACGAGTCAGAGTATCGCAAATAAGAGGGGATAGTCGATGTCCTTGTGTTCTTTCATGGGGTAATTATATGAGTTCTCTGAGTTTACTGAAAAAATAATCTATCTCTTCCTGTGTCGTCTGATAACCGATACTGATACGTACTGTCCCAGATGTTCCCCACGATGTATGGAGTGGGCTGCAACAATGATGACCGCTCCGTACGCAAATACCGTATTCTGAGAGCGCTTCGGCGATATCATTGCCGTGCTTGCCCGTGATAGTAAATGACCATATTCCGAGAGCATTTGGCGTATCTGAATGAAAGATTTTTATCTGATCGGATGTAAATGACTGAAGGCATTTGTTGGTGTAGCTTATGAGCTCTTTGTACTTGAGATGTACATCTTCACTCATGCTCGAAAGTACATTGATAGCTGCCGAGATGCTGACAGCACCAGTGATATGAGGTGTTCCTGGTTCCCATTTTTCTGGGATTCCCGCCTGTTCGTGGGTTGTTTCAGAGACAAAATTGATCGCTCCACCACCACCTATCGGTGCATCCCATGCCTTTTGGAGCACTCTCCAGAGGGCTAAAACACCGATACCAGTATCTGCCATCATCTTGTGTCCAGAAAAAACCATTGCATCAGCCGAGAGGGCTCGCATATTCATCGGACCATGTATCGCCATCTGTGTCGCATCGATGAAGAAGAGCCGATCTTTTCCGATAATATCTCTCACTTTTTCCAGTGGATGAACTGCGCCAGTGACGTTGCTCGCGTATTGGAGACTCACGATCTTGACCGTATCGTCGAGGAGCTCCTTGAGATGCTCCATATCGATTTGAAAATTTTTATCAAGTCGTACGAATTTGATAGTGACTCACAGACGTTTTGTGATAAGTTGCCAAGGGACGATATTTGCATGATGTTCTGAGAGTGAGAGCAATATGGTATCTCATTTTCCGATAATACCGTTGTGTTCGATAGCAAGTGCGAGAATATTCATCGCATAGGTGGCTGAATAGGTGTAGAGGACCTCAATGGGTTCACATCCTATCCACTCGGCAACTCTTTTTTTTGAGTTATGGTAGTACTGTTGCGCTTCCTCTGCGAGCGTGTAGAGACCTCTGCCTACATTGGCATAATGTGAGAGCTCAAATTCCTCTCGTGCCTGTATAACAAGAGGATGTCGTGGCGCTGTGGAGGCATAGTCGAGATAGACTGTTTTCATATCGCACTATTGTATCGAAAATGTGATTTTCGCAAGTTCTGAGTGAATCCTTATTGAGTATTTCGATATGAAAATAAAATTTTCTCTTGTCAAAATAAAAAAGTTTATATACTTTAGGCACAACATTACCTACAACGTTTCGTTTGTTCGCTTTTCGAGAATGAAGTTCTATCAAAAAAATTAGGACCGCATCTCACAGCGGTTCTATTTTCTTTCTCTTTTTTTATGTGAGATTTTTCAGGTTTTTCGGGTGGTGGTCGTGATGCTCGTTCTGGTTACCAGCACAAAACTGGTGGTGGATACAGCGGTGGTAAGTCAGGTGGCGGTCGCTATGGTGATCGTGATGCAGGAGCTCCAGAGGAGCGTTCTGGTTTTGGTCGTGCCAGTTTTGGTGGTGGATACAGTGGTCGGAGTGGTGGAGGAGGTGGGAGTGGATATGCTCGCCGTACCCAATGAGGTGGCGGTCGATATGGTGGGGGTGGTGGCGGTCGTGGTGGACGTTTTTCTCAGAAACAACCGAGTTACAAGCAGTATATGTTTACTCCACCTGAGACAGATGGTGAAATAAACAAGCCAGCATACGAGGTACTACGTACGTTTGCAGAATTCAATCTTAATCCGATTATTCTCAAAAATATCGAGAGAAAGGGTTATGAAAAGCCAACAGAGATCCAAGAAAAAACTATTGATGCGATTCTCGCAGGACGTGATGTCCTCGGTCTTGCGAATACTGGTTCTGGTAAAACAGCAGCATTTTTTCTCCCACTCGTACATCGTATGCTCGAGAATCCAAAAGGGAAAACGCTCGTTATGGTGCCAACGCGAGAGCTCGCAGATCAGGTACGAACTGAGTTTCAATGGATTGCTCATGGAGCGTACCTCCGATCGACTGTGGTCGTCGGTGGTGCGAGTATGCGTGACCAGATGCAGGATATCCGTCGTGGTACACATTGTATCATCGCGACTCCAGGGCGTCTCAAGGATCTCTATGATCGAGGTGTTATTGATTTTTCTGATTTCAATCATCTTGTTCTCGATGAGTTTGATCGTATGCTGGATATGGGATTTATCGATGATATCAGAGAAATCGTCGCTATGCTTCCTCAGGAGCGTCAAACTCTTCTCTTCTCAGCGACGATGTCACGAGATATCGAGCGACATGTCAATGCTATCCTCCATGATGAAGTCAAAATCCATATCACGAGTGAGCCGGTTGGTTCACGTATTGTCCAAGAAGTGATGTTTTATACGACTATGGCCGATAAACGTGATAAAATGCATAACATTCTCATCAACGATAAAGCAGGAAAATACCTTATCTTCACTCGTACAAAAGTCGATGCAGATATTCTCTGTGATGACCTCCGAGCCATCGGTGCACCAGTCGATGCATTGCACGGTGATAAATCTCAATTTCTGAGACAAAAGATTACACGAAAATTTCGTGAGAATCAGATATCTATCCTCATCGCAACGGATGTTGCGGCTCGTGGACTCGATATCCCAGATGTGACCTGCGTGGTCAACTATGGTGAACCAGCGAATCGTGAAGATTATATCCACCGTATCGGTCGTACTGGCCGTGCCGGCAAGACTGGTAAGGCAATCACGTTTGTGAAAGCTGGGGAACGATAAAAAGTTATGATGGCAAAATGCCCCCTTGATAAAGGGGGGTAGGGGGGATTTTCACTGAAAAATCTTACAATCCTCCGCTCTTGCAGGGCACCTCCTTTCTCAAGGAGGCATAGCTCAAACAGTATTTCCTCTCAGACTCTCATTTCTATTTATGAAGAGAATCAATCATTTTCTAACTCTATTTTACCAATAAATATTCCAAGAATTTCCCGTGATTCAAAAATGCTTTTCTCGGGAAACAAATCTTTTTTCCTGAGACGACTTCTGCCGTTTGTTTAGTATCATTTTTGAGAATCATTTTCATGGCTTCAATAGTTTCCGTGCCTTCTCGTGCCCATTCGAGGGTATATTTTCCGAGCTGCATATTCACACGTCGGATGCCGAGGGCGGAGAGATGGAGGCGGACACGTATGAGGAGAAAGAGGTGATCAATCGACGATTGTTTTACATCGATACGACTCTTGAGAGCATCGATAATTTCTTGAAGTTCCTCATCATTGCGAACACTTTCGAGTTCGCGATAAAAATGAATTTTTTCCACATCGGAACTAAATGCTTCATCTGGGATATAGGCAGTAATAGGCAGGTCAATCACGGTATCAACTTTTGTGACTTTTTTCCCAGACTGGAGTTCTTCGATTTTTTCTTCGAGGAGCTTGAGATAAAAACTCACACCCACATCACGTGTCTTCCCAGATTGTCGCACACCGAGCACATCACCGACTCATCGGATTTCCATATCACGAAGCGCGATCTCAAATCCAGCACCGAGATGCGTATGATTGGCTATCGTCATTAGTCGTTCACGAGCATCGTCTTTGAGTTCATTATTGCGATAGAGGAGATAGCAAATACCTGAGACTTTTCCTCGACCGACTCGTCCACGGAGCTGATGGAGTTGTGCAAGGCCAAAATCTTCCGCTTCATCAATAATAATAGTATTCGTATCCAAGAAATTAATCCCATTTTCTATCACGGTCGTCGTGAGGAGGACATTGTGCATTCCGAGTTTGAATTCCATAATTCTATCCTCAAGTTGGTCTCCTGGGAGTTGCCCATTGGTGATAACTACTTTTGCCTTTGGAACGAGCGATTCAATTTCTTTTTTGATAATCGGGAGTGTTTCAATGGTATTGTGCACAAAAAATACTTTGCCACCACGAGCGAGCTCTTCCTCTATCGCTTTTTTGATAATCGTCGTTTCATAGTGTCCGACGACGGTCTGAATCGGCGTCTTACCAACGGGCGGTGTCGCGAGAATAGAGAAATGTTTCACACCAGAGAGTGCGAGATTTAAGCTTCTTGGAATCGGTGTTGCAGAGAGAGCTAGGGTATCGACTCCTGACTTGAGCTTCAGGATTTTTTCTTTATCGGTCACGCCAAATTTATGTTCTTCATCGACGACAACCAGTCCCAAATCAGCAAATTTGACATCAGGGGAGAGCAGACGATGTGTCCCAATAACACAATGAATTGATCCATCTTTGAGCCCTTTGAGTACTTCTTTTTCTTCTTTGGTCGTACTCATACGAGTCAGGAGTGCGACATTGATACCAAACGCTTTTACCCGTTTTGAAATCTCCTCAAAATGTTCGTAAGCAAGCACGACAAGAGGGGAGAGGAAGATAGTTTGTTTATGATTGAGAAATGCACGATATACCGCATGAAGCGCGACCTCCGTTTTACCAAATCCCACATCACCTGAGAGAAGCCGATCCATCGGATGTTCACTCTTCATATCAGTTGTAATGTCGAGAATAGCGCTCTCTTGGTCGGCAGTATGTCGGTAGGGAAATGCAATATGAAATGTCTCTTCTTTATCAGGAAAATCAGGCATTGCAATCCCTCCTGCCATCCGACGAGCAGCGTGATTTTCGAGGAGTTCTTCTGCGATTTTTTGTATCTCATCTTGTGTTTTTGCGAGTGTTTCTTTCCAAGCAGGCGAACCAAGTCGTGTGAGTTTCGGAGCATTTTCTCCGACATATTTACTGATACGATGGAGTTCGTCGACAGGCACAAAGAGTTTATCATCATCAGCATAATCTATCTGGATATATTCTCGCTCCATACCAGATAAACTGTGGCGAATAATACCTCGGTATATTCAAACTCCGTGAAAAAGATGTACGACCGGATCGCCTGATTTTATCTGTACCAGGAGGTCGAGTTTTGGACGTTTTTTCCTGCGAAAGATACCACCAAGCAGGGGTCAGAGCACTTCATCGGTGATGACGAATTCTGAGTCCTCGTTTATTTCGTTTAGTTGGTTTTGTTTGTTTCATTGGTTATCCGAACCGATATTTCCTTCACTTTGCATTTTGCATTTTGCATTTTGCATTTTTGTGCGAAGCACAAACGAAGGTCCTCAGAGTTTCCACTCATATATGCTTACATCAAGTGAATTATCCTTGCAAAATTTCTCTATGACACTCGGTTGCTTCGTGATAATCGTCACTTTTTTTTGTTTTTTCACCGCATCCACGAGCTCTGTGAGCGTATCAAATTCTAGTTGTTCTACGAGCACCTCCTCACTCGCATCTCGTCGTATCTGGTTAATCTCTATCGGGCGGTATACCTCTCGTATCGCGTCAAAATCTGGCGAAAAATCCAGTCCCAGAGCCACTGTCTTCATCCCCTGAATCGCTGTCAGAGTTTCATTTTTTTCTGGTTTTTGCATATCACCTTTTCGTGCCATAAACAGTAGCACTATACTATGGGAAATAGGGAGAAAGCAAGAACATTGTATCCTCAGAGAAATCCCTATACTATTCATATGAAATTCTTTCAGAAAATCAAAAACATATCTTCCATTGTTCGAGAAATCAAAATACTGTACTTGGCATATACCGATAAACGGACACCGCTCAGCACCAAGATAGTCGCTGGTGTTTTTTCTGGAGCGTACTTATTGTATTTTCTCGACTTGATTCCAGACTTTCTCCCTGTTATCGGGATTCTCGATGATATCGTTATTATACCTCTGATAGCTGCATTTATCTCTCGATGGATCCCCCAGGATATTCTCGATGAAGCACGCAAGCTGATTGTAAAAAATGAACAAAAATAATATATGAAAAAAATAATCCTTCTTTCTTCTTTCTTCTTTCTTCTTTCTTCTTTTTGAAATATCTTCGCAGCATTTACCGACACACAGTACTCGTGGTATCGAGATGCTATCACTACGCTCGAAAAAGATGATATTATTGCAGGTACGAGTCCGTGAGTTTTTAGTCCTGATCTCCTCGTCACTCGAGCAGAGATACTGAAGATGCTCCTCAAAACGGCTGAGGTGAAACTCCCTGATGTTCCAATCGAAAAATGCTTTCCTGACGTGGAAATAGATGCCTGGTATCATCCATTTATTTGTGGGGCGCACCAGCTCGGTATCGCCAATGGTTTTGAATCTGGAAAATTTGGTCCAAATGATACGGTTACTGTTCTTGAGGCGCTCGCTTTTGGTCTCAAGACATTTGGTCTAGAAATCAAGCCAGATACAGATAGGCCATGGTATATCCCATTTCAGGATTTTGCAGATACCAATAATATTCTTCAGACCCACGGATACACGCTCGGGACAAAAATCTCTCGAGCAAAAACAGCTGAACTCATCATTCGCTTGCGAGAATACAAGGTGAAAAATTCCACCCTCAATTACAAAAGTAATGGATGTGCGGTCAATGGAAATCTTGGCACAAAAAATATCATCAATATCAATGATAAAGAGAGAGAATACAATCTCGCAGTGCCGAGTAATTATTCTCGTGACAAAGAATATGGGCTCATTATCTGAGTGCATGGTCGGACGAATAGCAAGGATCAGGTACAGGCATATATGGGTCTACAAGGTCGCTCACAGGATGATTTTATCGTTGTCTACCCTGCAGCCCTCAGGAGTGGCTCCAGCTTCTCATGGAGTGAAAAGGACAATCTCACATTTTTTGATGCTATGATACTCGAAGTAGCAGATAACTATTGTGTCGATCGAGACGATATTTTTATCGTCGGACATTCACTCGGTGGGTGGTTTACTCAGAAACTGGCATGTCTCCGAGGAGACCTCGTAAAAGGTATGGTCGCAGTAGGTTCTGGCGGATACAATGGCGAATGTACTGGTCCTGTGACGAGCTTATTTTTTCAAAATGTGAATGATCAGCTTTCTTCGTATGCTTCAGGCAAAAGTGCTGAAAAGATTCGTCTTGCTGTCAATCAGTGTGAAGACATCTCTGAGACGGTGGTGATAGGATCTCATACTTGTACCAAATATGCGAGCTGTTCACCAGGGAATTCTGTCGTATGGTGCGAAGGGTATTCGACCTATGGCAATGATCCCCATAGCTGGCCACTCTCAGGAGGAACTGATATCGTGAATTTTTTGAAGAAAATCTAAGAGGTGATAATTTGACATTTTCTGTAAAACAATATAGTTCACATACATAACATATGTCTATGAATCTTTTTTCCCGAACAGTCCTTGCGCTGACTGCGAGTGCAGCATTCTCGTCTGCCGATCCTCAAGCAGAACCCGTAGCAGATGCTACAAATGCTACACAAGATAAAACAGAAGAAGTCCTCCGACATACTCAAACAGCAGAATTTTTACAACATAATAAAACAGAAGAAGCTCTGCATGCGAAAAAATATCATGTCTTCTGAAAAGTAACTCATAATCCGGAACAAGACGCTGTACTCAATGCACTTACGCCATATATCTGCACTGTAGTATATAGCAATAGACCACCAGAAAATACTCTCTTTATGACATTTTCACAGGATGGTACCTATACGATTGGCTGAATCACTCTCCAGGTGAAGGAGGGGGAGATGATGGGTATTGATGCTAATGGAAAATTGGTAATGATGGAAATGAAACTTGCTCCTATTGCTTATCCGCATCGGGCAGCAGATGATACACGAGGCCTTACTGTGCCAAAATGAATGGAAGCATCTATACATGCAGTGATTGCGGGTGGTATTATTTCAAAGATTTCTATCAAAGATGGGAAAATCACATCTGTTGAATGACATCATATGGTTCTTAATCCTCGTCATTCTCTCTCAAATCAGATAACATGACCTATGAATTCGATGACGTTTGATGAAAAATGACAGGTATCTTTTGTGTCATGAAGTGTACTCTGAGAATGAACTTTGAGACATGCGGGACATCCCTGTGACAATATTACGCTCAAGGATGGAGTGATCACCCAGAGAAATGGAAAACCCATAGAATAATAAAAATCTTTCTATTCCAATTTTTGGCTTCGCTTTGTACTTTTGCTCACAAAAGTACCAAAATGATTTAGGGGACAAAAACTCGCTATGTTCCAGGTTCATCACAATTCTGCAAGTCATTCCGCTCAAACAGTTTGTCCCCTAAAAACCCAATTCAGAATCGCGTCTTTTTTATAAAAAGATGTTTATATGTTCTTGCAATACTATTTTTTGGTCTATGCTTATAGCAAGAGTGTCACTCTTGTCCTCTTTCTTAATTTTTCTCTATGACAAAATACTGGTTTCGACCCAAATACTTTGGATATGGTTTAGTTCCTATCTCTTGGCAGGGGTGGGTGATGACATTGATTTTTGTGGGCATCCTCTACGTATCGGCCTATGTAAATGGTTTCACGGATACTCAGATTTCTACGATTCCGACGTCTCGGGATGAATGGAGATTTTTACTGGATGTGCTCGTATTCACGACGCTCTTTATGATTGTCGCAAAAGATAAAACCAATGGTCCAATACAATGGAATTGGAAAAAGACGGGAAAGTGGTTTTAAAAAATTGACAGAAAAAGGAAGAATATATTGACAAAGTATTTATATCAATACTATATATTTACTTTAATTAATAAATTAAAAATATGTCTTCCCAATTCGCATCTGCTGAACATAGTGCTATACATACTACAAAGGACTTATTAACTGAAGAAGCACGCCTGCGCCTCAATAATAAAACTCAATATGTGAGTGCTAATATGGCACAACTTGTAGCGACATCACAAAAGAATCATTCTCATGGAGATTTATTTACTCGTCTCCTTGCTGGTGCTCTTACACGTGGAGAAAAGAGAAGAATACGGGACCTGGCTACGAAGGATGGATTGCTCTAGTACTAGATAATATACAAAAACTTCGCATTTCCGAGTCGCAAATATAATACAATTTATTCTCTATTCTCGCCACTAGGAGGTGTTGGAGGCATAAAGGCGCGTCAACACGATGCGTCTTTTTTATTTTTCTTGCATCCTTTTTGAGGTGGAGAATTGATATCTGTTGCCTCAAATACCTTTTCTTTATCTTCTGTATCATTTTCTTTGATTTCTCCCATAAAGAGCATTGGTTGTCCCTTTTTGAGATTTTTTTGTGTTTCCTTGCATTCCTCATTTTTACAATTCAGAGAGACTTTCCATATTTTTTTATCAGGACTTTTTATCGTGTAGCCATCGTCGGTGATGGATTCTATTTTTCATGGTAGGAGACCAAGCTCTGGAAGAGGCATTCATTTTTGAAAATCTGCTCGCATTCGTCCATACGGAGGGACGAGGCGTTGCATTTGTTTCTCCCCGAGAGAATTGATCTTGGTCCTATGGAGAGCATATCCTCCAGTGAAGGATCCGAGAATGAGCATTCAGACTATCCAAACAGTTGAAACGCGATACCCCTTCTCTGTCTTATAAAAAACGAAATAGGCAATAATAACACACACAATAGATCCGAAACCCCATAAAAAAGGCAAATAGGGGAGTACTCTCATCGGTCATGGAAGTGGCATCCATTCCATATAGGGACGTTCGGGCATACCCATCTCGAGAAATATGAGCGATACTCCGATAATTCCAATAGTGAGCGTGATAAAAAAACATATCCAAAGGACTGCATGGAGACCGATAAAACGCCATTTAGATCGAGGAATAATCTTTTGCGAATGGATTTTCGCAAGTATTTTTTGGCTAAGTTGTGACATAGTGGAAAAGATGAGAAAATTGTGGCTCTGTGGTGAGGATAGAAAATTGTTTTTTGGCTCGATTGATGAGGGTTCAGACGGTGCCTATGGGTATCTGTAAGATATCGCCGATTTCTTCATAACTTTTTCCTTCTATAAATGCGAGGATGATGACGGTGCGGTATTTATCTGGAAGGGATTGAATAATAGTTTGTATGGCTTGGTTCGTTTCGTGAGCATGGAGGTTTCAGATGATACTATCATCACTTGCGATTTTTTGTATGAGTGCTTGGCTTTCCTCATCTTCTATATCGAGACTGAGGTGATTTTTTTTGTTTTTCTTCCGGAGATGATCGACAGAGAGATTATGAGCGATACGATAGATCCAGCTTGAGAATTTTAGTTTTGGATTATAGCCATTGAGACCTTGGTATGCTTTGATAAAAACTTCTTGTGTGATATCCTCACACATTTCATGTTCATCACCTACCATACGTCTGATATAACGCGCGATAGGCACTTCATATCTATCGACGATATCTGCATAGCTATCAGGATTTTTGAGTGTTTGCGCGACGAGTTCACTATCAGAAAGAGTTCACTGCATGGAGGAAGTATAGTGATAGAGTGCAAAAAGCAAAAATCCCCCACCACTGGTGGGGGATTGGAGGAGACTAATCTTTGTCTCTATTACCACGGTTTTTGTCCTTTCATATGTGGTTTCCATTTTCTCACATCATACCGCCCATACCACGACCCATGATACCTTCTTTCCCAGGTCATTTTGGGAGGGTACCATCAGCTTTGTATCGTGTTACCATTTGATCAAAACGCTTTTTCATCTGAGTTGCGTCAGGAGTTTTTCATTCAAAACCTGGATTATTACCTTTGAGTGTGGTCATCGCTGCTTGCAGGTCTGTATGTGCTTTTTGGAATGCAGCGAAATCATTATTTTTGATAGCTGTTTCGATAGCAGCTTGAGCGGTTGCTTGAGCTGCATGGATAGCTACCATATCTTTGAATTCCGCTTCATCGGGTATTTGAGCGATTTTAGCCGTACGAAATGCTGTGTAGTCTCCAGCTGTAATAGCATTGTCTTCAGCAGTTCGGGCGGTGTTTTTTGCTACCATCTTTGCGAACTGTGCTTCCGTGATTTTTGCTTTCGCTGTCGCAGAAAGTCCCGCATAATTATTTGTTTCAACAGCAGTTTTTACAGCCGTGAAATCTGCTTTGTTTGGGAGGGCATTTTTTACTCATGCAAATGTCAATGTGGTGAGTGCAATAGTAGCAAAAGCTACTCATGCGGTAAGAATTTTTTTGTTCATAGATAATAGGTAGGGAATAAAATAAAACGATAAAAGAAAAAAAGGATGTATGGATGTGCAGTGTGATCAAAAATGATGGCAAACAATCTGCGAACTCCAAAAGTTATATATACTTTTTCGTCTCTATCTGGTAATACGTAGGGAGTTCCTTTTTCTTTCAAAAAACTTGTACTCAGGCAAAAATTTCTATAATAAGGAGTATGACTCGACAACCTCTTCCCATCATCGATCGTATCGAAGAACTCAAGGAACAGAAGCGATATTCCGAAGCACGTGTCGTACTTGAGTGAGCTATTGCACGCTATCTCGACAGATATGAGCTCTATGAAGAATTGGCTGACGTCTATATCTATGAGGGGGAGTATGATAAAGCGACTCTCGCTCTCGATCATGCTGAAACTCTGCAAAAAAATTCTTCGACAGGTCTGTATCTACGAGGGTATATGGCGCTGATCAATAATGACTTTTCGACGGCAATATCATTTCTCGAACGTTCCAATATCACATCACCCAACAATCCAGAAGTGCTTCGCAATCTCGGTTGGGCATATACGATGATTGGCGATATCAAAAAGGGCGTTATTCTCCTCCAGCGAGCCCTCAATATTGCACCAGAAGATGAGCTCATTATGGAGGATTTGGGAGTCGCACTTTTGACACAAGGAAATATCCAGGAAGCTCGCAAATATCTCGTGCAAATCGGTAGGGAAGATCATATTACGAATATGGGATTTCCACTGTAGTACAGAGCCGAGAAGATGCAGGATATAAAAAGTGATTTTAAAATTGTTGTATAATGTTTCATACTAATTTTCTTCAAGACAATCAATCGTATCTCGTAGCTGATTACGATCCATTTTCATTGACGGTTGGCGTTCTGACGTTCGAAAAGAGAAAACCAAAACTCGTTCATAGCGTAAGGACATTTTTTGCGCCTCATGAGCGTGGATTTCATCCGCATACTTTTGAGAGAAACTTCTTACAGGCCTGTGAACAGCTGTCTGAAAAAGTCCCAGAGCTTCCCACAGAAGTCTGCGTGTTTCTCGACCACAGTAGTATGGTTGCCACGTCTGTGAATTATACATTCCCGCGATCCAATTCTGCCTATCCAGTGGATATAGAAGAGATCAATGGCTATGCACGAGAGCTTCTCAGACAGGCAGATCATCAAGCCAAAAAAATATGGGTAGAGGATTCCGGGTATCTCGATCAGGATCGTCGTCTGCTGTCCCTCTTTTTGACACATCTTGCGCTCGATAAAAAACATCATCTTTTTCCTATTGGCAAGATGGCATCGCACGTGACACTGGGGTGTTTGTTTTTTTACGGCAACAAATTTCTTATCGATGGTATCCGAAGAAGTATCGAGCTCGCTGGGTGTACACTTTTGACGTGTGTTCCACTCTCGGTCGTATTTCTCAATCACCTGTGTAATCAAAAGACATTTCATGAGAGTCATCTCCATATCCATCTCGGATATGATGCAACTTCTGTGATGCTCCATATCGGAAAACAGGTCCATGAAGTGCAGTCCATTCCTTTTGGATGGAAGGTGCTCGATGAATATCTCGCTCTCTATCTTTCGCCACTTGAGCGAGAATCACTCCTGATGAAGGATGACTATATAACGATCGAAACCTATGAGGAATATAGGATATACACTACTATGCTCCAAGCATCACTTCAGGTACTTTTTGAGCGGTTTTGATTGCAATGGAATTTTTCCCATATTTCTCTCTCTAGTCAGTGACCGGTGCATCTTCTTCAGGGCATTATCTCAAACGGATGACTCTCTCCATGGGTTCAAAAAAACGCAACATTTGAAAAACTCCATATTGATCCCACCAATCATTGGCTTCATTATTGTGATACCCTTGACCCGCTTTTTTCTATTCATCCGCACCCACTCCTAGCCCTCGTACGTTCTGTATTTATTACTCCTCATGAAAATACTTAATTGGACACATCCGAGTGATTTTTTGAAACTCATAGAGGGCCTTTCGCTACCATCTCTGGAGCATGAAGTAGTCATACAAATTGGTCGTCATTCACATGCTGGTTGGTATCATATCGCTCTTATTGCGAGATTATTTCCGCATAAACATATCATCTGTATCTGTCGGGACCAGCGTATTCGTCTTCTCTTGAAGCAGTATTGATTTTCATCATATATTTCTCTGCAGAGGATTCAGGATATTCTCCCAGAAGGTGCCGATATCCTCCATGAAAATCTATGACCATTGGATTATATTCGTTTTTGTAGTTCTCGTTGGTTGGGGCGGAGCATCTCCTGGATGAAAGACAAAACTCCTAAAAAAAAGCTTGATATCTTTACTGTGAGACATTCTTCTTGGTACGTGCTTTTTCTCGGCATCGTCGTGGTACTCCTCCTGATTATCGGTATCGTGAGTCTTACGAGTCCTCATGCGACCATTATGATTAGTCCACAAGTCACTCTCCAAAATGCCATCTGAAATATCGTTTTTATGTCCGAAGACTCCATCACGGCCGAGACACAAGTACCTCTCCGTAAACAGATTTCTCCTTTTGAAATACAAAAAAAATATACTGTGACAACCTATGATATATCGAGAGTTCGTCGTGCCTCAGGGAAGATAAAGATCACAAATACTCGGTCAGAATCTCTGAAACTCAAACCACAAACTCGTGTTGCTTTTGAAGATGTGATCTATCGCACACAAGGATGGCTGGAGATACCAGCAGCCCAGGATTCAATTCCTGGAGAGATAACCATTGGCGTCATGGCAGATGCTATGGGCACAGCCGGACTTATAGGTGTAAAAGGTAATATACCAGCTGGTACCGAGCTGAAATTCCCAGGACTTGAACCACAGGTTCACGAGGGTGTCACAGTCATCAGTACTGAGGATTTCCGAGGCGGAGAAGATGGATTCTTTCCTCTCCTCACAGAAGAAGAAAAAAAGCGCATAGAGAAACAGTTTCATGAATATTTTCTCACAGCAGCCCAGGCAAGTATTGAGAAAAATTTTAATACAAATGCTGATTTTATTCCTCTTCCTCTTTCAGAAGCGATTACTCCTTTTCAGATAGACATCCAATCTGATCAGGCGGTAGGATCGACAGCTCCGGAGATCACTTTTACGGGGAAAGGAGAATTTCTCATGTATCTCTATGACAAAAATAATCTCAGAAAAATTCTCGTCAAACTCGCACAATCACATCTGCTCCGCGGAGTGGAGTCCTATACGGATACTTTTCAGCCACCGGTAATCGTTTCAGTGCTCTCTCGGTCAAAAGATCCAGATCCATTTTCCATCAAAGCGACAGCGCAGATAGAGATCCAAGTACTCTATGATTTCGAGAGCACAGCTGGGAAAAAGACGGTACAAAATATCCTCTCCGACCTCCTCTCAGCAGAAAAGGACAGAGTGGAAAAAACCCTCCTCAACCATCCATACATAAAGGATGTCCATATACGACTCACACCTTTTTGGTCAAAGAAACTCCCGAGCTCGCTCGATGCTATCGATATTCAGGTCGTGAAATAGAATAGATAGAGCAGAAGTTAGAGCTAGAGAAAGGTATGTATTTTAATAATATAAAATACAAAACACAAAGTACAAAGTGAAGGAATTATTGATTTGGGTAACTTATTAAACCTATGAAACCTATTAAACTCAGTAAACCTATGAAACTTCCCTAATTCCCCGCGGTAATAATCTTTTCCTCAAAGTAACTTCCGAGTATCTGGATACCGACGTGTTCGGAGCCAGCGAAGAAGAGTCCTTGTCCGACTGGGGAATTGAGGAGAATATATTTTTCTTGTTCTGTGAGTTTAAACACATTTTGCATGGCATCTATTGAGGCGGGAGATTGTTTGAGGAGTATCTGAAGTGACGAGTTGGTGACGATGGCTTTCCCGTGTTCATTATTGACGAAGTCTTCGACATCTTGCGTGATGGTTGTAACCCCGAGATGATATTTTCGTGCTCGTTTGACGAGTCCGTGGAGAAATCGCCCACTATCCTCATATTGCATGATATTCCATGCTTCATCGACGACGAGGATACGTTTGCGGTTTGATGAACGTACGACATTCCATATATATGACAGTATGATATACATGGCAATAGGTCGGAGTTGCTCATCGAGATCTCGAACTGAATACACTTGTAATCCTTCACCAAGTGTCACATTTGTACGTTGAGTAAAAAGTCCACCGAAGACACCGCTCACGTATTTTTCGAGTCGTTGAGCGACTTCATTGCCTCCTTCCATAGTTTCTACCACTGAGAGTAGGTCAGACATCACAGGGATTTCTTTGCCGACGATATCATCATCTTCAAATGTGATACCCTTGAGACTATAGGTGATAACAATAGCTTTTTCGAGGATGGCTTCTTCTGTGGCGGTGACTTTTCCGAGCATCAGCTTGAAGAGTCATACCAAATTGATAATTCCTCAACGGAGGAGATCGCCGGGGTGACTCTCATAATCCTTGAACGGAAGAGGCAGGTCAAATGGATTGATACGTTGTGTCGCATTGATACTGACATTGAGATAGCTTCCTCCTACGGTATCGACGAGATTTTTGTATTCATTTTCAGGATCGATGACGATGACGTCGTGCCCGAGCATCAGCGAACGCAGGATTTCGAGTTTTACTGCAAACGATTTACCTCCTCATGACTTCGCGAGGACGACCATATTGGCATTTTCTGTACGGAAACGGTCATAGATAATGAGCGAATTATTGTGGGTGTTGATGCCATAGAGCACTCATTCGTCCTGAGAGAGTGTCGCAGACGTAAATGGAAAGGCAGTCGAGAGACCTCTTGTTGAAATATTTCGATATACAGATACTTCGTCTCGGCAAAATGGTCCTGTGGCTGTAAATCATTGTTCTGCCCTCAGAAGAGCCGGTTTTGTGAGGATATTACGTCCATGGAGCATATTTTCTATATCATTGGTCATCTTGAGGAGCTTATCTCGGTCATCAGCGTACAGCGTGACGTAGATAGAAAAATGGAAGTATTTTTCTGATCCACGCGTGAGGAGATTACGTAGTTCTTCCACATCTTGGAGTTGTGCATCGATATAGGGGTCTGAAGTAAGCCCTCTCTCTTGATTGAGATATTTCTCAGATTGGAGTTCTGTGAGACGTCTTTTGAGGTATTTTTGAATTTTTTGAGAATCTGTCGGATAGACAAATATCGAAACATCAAATTTTGCATCCCAGTTAATCAGTGGTGAGAGCCAGTTGCCATCGAGAAAGTCCGGATAGGCATACGTAAAGAGCGTCTTACAAAACGTATCATTGACCTGTATATCTTGCGGAGTGACTTTCATCATAGCAGGAGCGATAGCATCTTTGATATAAGCCAATGCTTCATGATACATTCTTTCTCATTCTATGAGATCTTCTTTGGATGCTTCTGGTGTGATATCTTTTGATGATGAGGGGGGTGTTATGGTATTCTTTTTTTCTTCAGGAGCCACTACAAGTATTGTATTATCAGGAGTGAGTACGGTTTTTTCTGAGGAGGTTTCTATCGGATGTTCCTTATCTCATACGTGTATTATTTCAGCATCTCCAGTGATCGATTGGGAGAGGAGCTGGGTGAGCGATGTGTAGTCTGTCTGGTTCATATAGTTTCATCATATCACGTATTGTTTCATATTTCAAATAAAATAGCTCTTTTTCTCTTTTTGAAACTTACTAAAACAACCCAAACAGCATAAAATATATTATAATACATAAAATATTTATCATTGTAAAGAAGAAAAGTCCCATTTTAAAACGAAAACAGCTAAAAAATGCTTGCATTTTCTTTTGAGTTCAATAGTCTTCCTACGTCCCGTTATTTACTAACCCTCTTTTTTATGAAGAAACAGGACCTTATCAAGACTATGGCAACTACTGCCGGTCTCTCACAGGATGCTGCTGCTAAGGCACTCAAGGCATTCATCGACGTCACAACTAAAGCCCTCAAAAAGGGTGATACTGTTGGGATCACTGGTTTCGGTACTTTCCGTGTTGCTCACAGAAAAGCTCGAATGGGTGTTAACCCACAAAAGCCTACTTTGAAGATCAAGATTGCTGCAAGCAAATCTCCTTCTTTCAAGGCAGGTAAGACTTTCAAAGATTCTATTAAGTAGTTTTCTTTTACAGTTAAGCTCCTCCGAAAGGGGGAGTTTTTTGTTGCTCAATCCCGTTAAATATATTTGACAATAAACTATGTTCAATTAGAATAACATTCTTATATTTTTAACTGTAAATATGATTTCTACTACTATATGAGGCAGTTTCGGGGAAAGAGTTCAAGTATTTGGAGAAGGGGCTGAAGCTCAAGGGTGGTCTTCTGCGGTTCAAGAACAAGAATTCTTGTGATTAATGGAAGGTGTAGAATTAGGTATTCTACAATTAATTGATGGTCAGACTGTATTTGCCGAAATTCGAGAAAGAGTTATCTGCGTATGAGAGGATAGAATAAATATTCCAGACAGCAGTATATTTGCCGATGCTTCTACGCTTATTGCACATATTAGGGATAGAACTGGTTTGCTTATCGAGAGATTAGAAGTATTAGAACCAATACAATAAGCTTTTTATACTGATCATTGGATGCAGAAATAAGACTTAAGATTTTTTTTATGACTCTTATTTAGTTTTTTCTTGTTTCTCAATACAATACAAACAATTATGTCTAAATACGTTTTCCTCCTGGGTCGTGAGCCAGAGCTTTCGCTCGCTGAACTCTCGAGTCTTTTTCTTTCTGTCAAAAAACAGGGTATTTTTGCTTTTGTGGAAACTGAGAAAGACATTTCATCGCTCATAACCTCTCTTGGTGGTACGATAAAAATAGGAAAAATACTGGCTGAAAGTGTCGCAAAAGCTGATCTCGAAAAAGTATGTGTGGAGACTATTCTTCCTGTGCTTCAACCAGAGAAAAAAACCAGAATTGCGATTGATTCCTTCGTTCCTGGACTGAATACGCTTGTATTTCGAGTGAAAGACGCACTAAAGAAACAGGGGCATTCCATCCGAGTCGTACAGCATGATACGACTGGACGTGTAAAAACAGCCACAACACTTCACGAGAAACTGATAGAGCGCTGATATGAGATCATGATTTTCATAGGTAATACTGGCTATATCATCGCTCAGACCATCGGAGTCCAGGATATTGACGCTTATACGCATCGCGATATCGGGCGAGAACGCTCTATGACCGTCGGGATGATGCCACCGAAACTTGCGCAGATAATGCTGAATCTGGCGACAAAAGGGGAGAGAGGGCTTCAAATATGGGATCCATTTTGTGGGCTTGGGACTACGCTTATTGAAGCATTTCATGCAGGATATATACGACTCTTAGGTTCTGATATTTCTGACGATATGATAGGAGCGACGACGAAGAATACCACAATCTTTGAGGAGATACATTCTGAAGTCTTTTATCAGGATGCACGGCATCTGGATACAAAGAAATTGACGAATCCTACAGTCATTGTCACAGAAGGAATGCTGGGGCACAATTTTACTCCATGAACCCTCACGCATGTCTCTGCAATCAAAGAGCGCACTCTCCTCGAAACGCTGTACAGAGAATTCTTTGCTGCTGCATTTCGTAATTCTGCCGTTCAGACTATTGTCTGTTGTTTACCAGTGTGGAATATCGGACGAGAAAGTATCTCTATGCCAACTCACAGCATATTAGCGCCAGACTGGAATATCGACCCACTTTGCCAGCAGTGACGACGCTACCTCCTCCATGCACGACCGGGACAGAGCGTGACGAGAGAGATTCTTATTTTGCGACGAGCCCGGTAAGATCCTCTACCCATCCAGCACAATAATCTCGATAGGACAGAAGGACTTGTCTTGATCTGAGTATCTGGATAAATTCATCCAGAAAGCTATCAGTAATATCTTCTCTAACAATTTTTCTATTATTCTTCTCTTCGAAAGCAGCGACTTCAAATCGGAGAGCATGGTATACAGCGGATCCATAGAGAAATGGGGCACGATCCTGAATGCCAGATTTTCCATTAAAAAGTGTTCTTAGTACGCGTTCTTTGATAATGTTTTTTCTTTCAGGAATATTGAGACTGACATAGTCTTCGTCTGAACGATTTTGAGAAGGTTTACAAATAGAGGTGTCTCATACAAAAGTGTAGGTGTTTCTTCTATAGAGAAGAGCGACCTTTTCTACTCAATATTCTCTTTGTGCAATTCATATAGCTTCTGCGAGTCATTCGGTTGAAATGCCCTCAATAATCGTAAAGGTAATCTCATCGTCATTTTCAACAAGCAATCGAGCTGTTTTCTTGTCTAGATCTCGACGATATGAATTTCGAAGTTTTTGCGTATTTTCTTGCACGGTTGTTCTCCTGATAATACCAGAAATTCACTTTCCGTTTTTTACATATTGATAGATAAAATTGAGAAGAGCATTTTCAATTCTTTGTGCTAACAGCGTAGCATTATCTGGAAGTGGTGTCTTTTTGACGGCCCTGAGTTCGATTATAATCTTAGGTTTTAGGGTAAGTGCTGCAAGCCAGTTTCCTTTTGAGAGCAAAGAAATACTCTCTGGTATTTGATCTTTTGATAATGCTCCACAATAGAGATTGAAAGGGATAGTATCTCTAGAATAACCTTGTGAGATTTCCCTAATTCATGCAAGAAGTTGATGGATATCAATATTTTTATCAATCTGAACTGCTGCTCTGAGTGCACTATTATCATCTGTATCTGAAGGAGAAAAACCTATTGCCGAGAGCTGATTATCTATCTCTTGCCTCTCTCTATGTTGAGAGAGTAAATGAAATATCACACTGAAATAGTCTTGTATTTTTTGTGATGTCTCTTGTGTTGTAATCCATTGATTCTGTTTCTTCTCCGCTGTCCATTGTAGCATAGGACCATATTCTTCTGCGGATAGTTTTTTGGGGGTATAGTCCATTTCTTCCAATTCTTCAACGGGTATTGTGAGTGTGAGTATTTGTGTTTCTTTATCCCAGAGGTGATGGTCCAAAAAGAAACTTTGTAATTCATTAGCATCTTTTTCTAAAAACATCTCTAGAGCTGTTTGTAGATCTTCTTTCTCAGACTCTTTTGGGCTTTTTGATTCTTCAATAGCAATAGGAGGAGGTACCATTATTGTTTGAGGAGGAATAGGAGGGCTTGATGCGAGTACTTTTACCACTCTTTCTCATATTTCTGCTACCACAGGCAGTTCTTTTTTCTCTTTTGGAATAACAAAGTGTTCTGTACGAAATTCTTCCGATTTTCATGTTTCAAAACAAACAGTAATACCTATTTGATATTTCTCTCCAGCAACATATGCAAGAGGTTGTCCGAGTAAGAGGGGCTTATTGGTACTTATAGTCTGATTTGCAAAAGCATCTTTCGAAAGATAAAGAGTATCTTTTATAACTCAATTGTAGATACCAAATCCTGCAACTTTTCCATTTTTATAGATTCGAATCTCGATTCTCTTTGTTTCTGCTGGTAATCATTGAGAAAAATGAAGTTCATTTGCATCTAGAGTAAATATAATTCATAAGAGGGAAGGTGTAGTATCTATTTTAGTAGGAGGTGTGGGAGTAGCGAGTATTCCAATAACCTTACTTGGTACTTTATCAACTCTTTTTGATGATGTTGCCCATCGATCAAGCAGAGTATATAGTTCAAGAGGCAGACATTTTCGGGTATCCTCGGAAGGCGCATTATCTACTAATAGAGATCATGTAATACTAAATGCATAACAGAACACCTTACTAATCTCACTTTCTGGATCGAGTAATTTTTCTCTGTATTTTTTCATCCACACTTTCCAGACAGGTCTATAGTTTTCATGTGTTGCAAGAGACTGTATAGTAGGGGAATAACCATATATATGAGTCTGACATAAGAAAAAATTTAATCAATCTATATCAAGTTCTGGTCTTTTACTAGAAGCTGCATTGGCGATAAATATCTTCTCATTACGAAGTTCCAGTCACCATTTTTTCGCTTCTTCGAAGAGTCAAAACTTAGTATCTGACATTCGCATATTTCATCGATTAGTTCAGCCACTTGAAATTTTTGAGAAATTATCTCATAAAATTTTTTTTATAAGACTTATATATCGTCTTCACCAGACAGTCGTTATTTGAAATTCTAGTTCATCAGTTATAAATTCTCGTATTGCCTCTCTTCCGTCAATTACCTCCTTATACTTTGCTTTTATTTCAGCATGTTTTCTCTCTCTGTATACCACGATAGCAAAACAAAGAACCACAATAGTATTATCAACTGTTTGTGATATATATGCCAGTAATTCTTCTTGCTGATTTCTGAGTTGCTTTTCTGAGAATCAATCCATGGCTGGGGTTACAATTATAGCATCTATGTGTTCCCGCAACAAGCAAAGGGGCCATCGCCACATGAGAGGATATCGATCAAATATTGCCATAATGGTATCTTGATTTTCCATCAAAAAGTCTCATATATTCATCGTTTCAATATTACGAGTTTGAGGAATAATATCGCTATATAATTCAGTTAGAAGACTCCTGGCCTCTGCATAATATCTGTCCGGTAGTGTATATTCTTTTAAACCCAGTTCTGCAGACAATTTTTGCGCATCAATATCATTCGAATGATGGAGTTCGGTTGGCTCTAGTTCTTGTACACGAGAGTGATCCATAGTAGAGTAGTTTACCTTGACAAGCAATAATCCCAATAAGAGAATTGCTATATCTATTATTTATATTGTAATATACTTATATTTTTTATTTTGCAAGTTTAATCTCTGTCTATATATCACAAAGTTAACCTATGTATTTTCCACATTTCATAAAACTCATTCTGTTTCTCCGGTTGCATATCTGAAAAGTGACCATTTTTAACGAGAATATCTATCTTCTTCAAGAGTATATTTACCTCATTTCTCAGTCGAGCACGAATTCATTGTATGCTCTTTCTGAGCTTTGGCAGTCCTCGTTTTCCGATGGATTCATCGAGTTGTCAGGAGAAGAGTCGCTTGCGTTGTAAAATAAGATTTTCCCACAAGAGAGCGATAATCTGTTCCGATTGAGAAATATGGTATATCATCAGAAAGAACCGATATTTTGAGTGAAGCTTGCTAATAGTTTTTTGCATTGCACGAAGAGCATCTATATAGTCAGCTTTTTTGATTCCTTCGAGCCGATCAAAGGAATCATGCTCTGTGAAATCTACTGCTTCTTCTTGGACAGAGAGCAGAAACATATATATTTCTTCTGCTCGTCTTTGTCAGAGCTCCCATGCCATCAGGAGATCTGTGCCGTCACCACTATCTGCTGTGATAATAACATCATCGACCATATCCTGTATAGTATGTTCGAGGTCTTGCAGAGTAGATCGACATGCTCAGAGCTGATTGATGGCTCTTTGAGCAGGGGAGCTATCTTCTGGTAGTTGGTGTCGCATAGTATTGTAGTATGAATAGGGTCTAAAAATTCTATCCCCACCATTATTTACCAAGTTTTCTAACAATTTTTTTAGCACTTCGTAAATAATCTGACTTATTTGCTGGTTTCCTGCCGTGAGGGTATTCTCTCAGAAGCCCTATCTCTACGGGATCTTTGAGTGATGATTTTGGAGACACTCTTTCCTCATAGAGGAACCAATTATCATCTTGGAGAGGTATAGTGAGAATAATTTTTTCCATTCTTGTCGATAAGGCATCATACGTATTTATACTCTCTAGATCGTTTATCAGAGCCACATATAGGGCATTTGCTTTCAAAAGTTCTGCAATCCTCTCCTTCCAATGATATTTCGTGGTGTAGAGAGCAACATCTTCTGAAGTAAAAAGCTTTCCACAGAGCTCAAAAGCTATATGTATGGTTTTTTTTGAGGAACTACCTTCTGCTTTCGAGCAATCACAGAGAGCATCCCAGAGATCCATCTGTATATCATCTGTTTCATTATTCTTAAACTCTCACCATTGCTCTACAAAATCCCTATACTTTCTATCACTATGCAATTGGCATAAAGGACGTAAAAAGGCCATCCATTGCTGATTTTCGAGGATTTCAAGAGCCAGGGTCTCGTAATCAGGTGGTTCGTTTACGATGGTCGGGGCAGGTTGAGGAGGAGTATTTGGTTTCACCGGAGCAGGTTGGACTGCGGTTACAATTTTTTGAGGAGTAGGAGGAGTCTTATTTGGCTGGGTACTCGGCGTAGGTGCCCCTGTTGTTTCTGTGGGTGTTTGTGGTGATAAAAAATCCTCACCGAATACATATCTCAAAACACTTTCCCATTTTTTATGGTCCCCAAGTCTTTTGATTGCCTGGAGAGTATTGAGTAGTCCTATATATTTAGTTCTTAAAAAACTCTCAAAGATTAAACTATCATGACTACCTTTTTGGCAAGATTTCTTCCAAGCTGCTCGGATTTCTTCTTCATGTTCTCTTATATCATCACGATGTTTAGTCAAAACTTCGGGTGTTGATTTGCGAGTAGGGTGTTGATTGTGTGGTACTTCGTGATGTAGTGGTCCACTAAAATTTCGTTCTGGTTGAATTCTATCTGGTTTTGGTGGCATATTTATTCAATCACGTACTCTCTTTACAACAGCAACCCCTATCTGGTGGAGGGTTGCTGCATCTATAGTTCTCGGGAGTGGTCATCGAGATATATTGATAGCGGGAGCTACCATACGAGGTATTGCTGACCCAATAGGTTTCTCTGTTGGTTTCTCTGGAGTGGTTTTTGCTGGAGCAACAGCTTCTTTCTTTTGCTGTGATTCTTTTAGGAGAGCCATAATCGCTGTACGTGCTGGTCACACAATAGGTGTTTTAAGGCCAGCAATGTCTAGAGTTAAAAATCTCGCTTCTTCAACCATCTGCGCAGCGACGGTATCCTCTCGTATACTCTGTATAATATCTACCACTGTTCTCTCGGATGAAAAGTCACGATCAATACTTGCGAGCTCTTTCCTCACGTCCTGTGCGGTTATATCTGTATTATTAAAATACTTCCTTTTGTATCTGATAATAGCTTGGAGCGTTGCCCACTTACTTTTTTTTGTTTTGTCTGTACGTTGATTAAGTGTTGTCATCATAGTAACTACCGATTGCTCTCCAGCTAGGAATGCAGCAATAGCAGTAGGGATTCTCTTCCCATCTTTTTTCGTGGTCATAGAAAGATGCAGATTCTTTCTCCATTGCCTCAATGTCTCATCATCTGAAATACGATCACGAAGAGCCGGTAACTCATATAATTGAGGTTTGTCAGGTGATGATGATAGAGAGAGGGGCATATTTGTAGTAGAGGGTTGTATTATTGTGGTTCGTATATTTATTTTATTTCATTTTTCTGAGTGCAATTTTAACTTCTATGGGGAGCTTGCTGAGAGCACTGTCTATGATGGTATTAACCTTTCAGATGGGTGTTTGTTCATTTGCGCTTATTTGGCTTACTGATTGTTTTGGTTGCCCCAGTCAGTATGAAGCAATGAGTATTCTCTGTTCTCGGTCGGAGCATTTCTCCGCAATATGCCGAAGAAGCTCATCAACTGAAAAATTAGGGGTGACAGTGTGAGCAGTAAGTGGAGCATCTGGAGTTTTCTCTACAAATGGATTGTGATGAGGGAATCTTCTACGCATTTTTCTGAGAGCTTTTGCTTCGATTTGGCGGATTCGTTCACGGGTCACTCCAAATTGACGCCCTACCTCTTCGAGGGTGTGAGGTTCTTCACCATACAGACCAAAACGTTGTATGATAATTTCTCGTTCCTCAGGTTTCAATCCTTGTAAAATCTCTGTAACAATACCCCGTTCATCGTGTAGGATGGCTCCTTGATCACTTCCTGGAGCATGCGAGTCAGCGATGAAGTCTCATTTTGTAGCACTACCACTTTCTTCACCCGATGGTGCATCGAGGGAGACAGCTTGTTGCATAGTTTCTCGCCATCTTACTATTGTCCGGAGTTTTATACCTAATTCCTCAGAAATTTCCTCGTTGGTTGGTTTACGTCAGAGCTCGTTTGTCATCAAATTGATGACTCTTCATAATAGTGTATTTTTTCATATTTGATGGACTGGTAAACGGACTGTTCTACCTTCATTGTCGAGAGCACGTTTGATAGCTTGTTTGATCCACCAGGTGGCGTAAGTAGAAAATGTATTATCAAAGGAAGAGGGGTCAAATAGCGTAGCTGCTTTATGAAGTCAGATATTTCCCGCTGAACACAAGTCCAGTATATCTACCCCATAACCAGCATATTTCCGAGCTATAGTAAATACGAGTCTTTGATTATGTATTTTGAGTTTATCGAGAGCAACCAAAGCCCGACCTGTGATTTCACTGCTCATCTGCGAGAGGATGAGATCCGCTAGTTTTTTTTGTGTTGAGGTTCATTCTAGAAATGCAGAAGCTATTTTGCGGATTGTGGTCAAGAGTTCTCAGGTAAGTATCTGTCTTGCTTTCAAAGTAGATACACTTCTTCGTGTGCCTGGAATTGAAATTTTCTTTGAGATTTTTTGAGGCGTATATTGGAGGAGTTCTCATATTTGCGTGAGCAGTTCATCGGTCAGGGGTACTTGATGACATCTTCTCACCGCTCTTTGTATGATTTTTCCGAGCAATATTACTTCCTCATTGGGGAGTATCGGATGGTTGAGAACTTGACGCTTGTAGGCACTCAATCCGTCACTGTAATCTCTTCATACAGGTGATGGTGAAGAATCATCTTGGTCTTCATCTTCATCTCATATTTTTTTGTCAGATACACTCTCGTCTTCGCCTTCGTCTCAGTCAAGTATTGCTGCTTCGTCTTCTTCCTCTCCATCTTCTACCTCTTCTTCAGGAAGTAGTTTTTTCTTTGGAAGCTGAGAATCAAGCATTCTTTTTTTGCGAGGTTTTTTGGGTTTTGATGTTTCTTTTTGTCGTGGGGCAATAGGAGCTGGTTGAGGAGCTTCGATTATTGTAGGAGATGTTGGAGGTTTTTCTCATTTTTTCTCATTCTCATCTTGACGTGTTTTCTGAACCAAAGTTTGTAAATATCTGGTAGCAACAGAGATGTTTGTATCAACAGTAGCATTGTTCATACCCAGTTTTTCTGGTATCTCTTTTTTTGGAAGAGCTTTTTTTACATCAAATGTACCTGTCTCCCGATCGTATCAGTAGAAGAGACAGAAGGTTTGCCACTGCCTTGTTTCCCAATTAATACGAGCATTTTGTGGGATGGCGGGTGGAGAATCTGGAAAGTATTTTGTGTGTTTTGAAGATGCTTTGTTTCAAGTCTTCGTCGTTTTTCAAAGTGTAGTCACTGGCACATCATTTGCTGGCTCTGGATCAAGAGGGGGAGCTTCTGCTGGTGCTCTTTCATCCGACTCATCATGTGTAGGAGGTGGTGATAGCTCTCTGTCTAGCACTGTTAGTTTCTTTTCTTCTATGAGGAGAATATTTTGAAACAAAAGAGACCCCTCTCTGAGCATCCTCTGAATAGCATCCCTTCGTACGTCGATCCCGTGAAATATACCACCACACATACCACGATAGACGGTTTGTATGAGTTCTCTCATAGTGCGTTCCTGAGTAGTATCGATTGTTATGGATTCTCTTCTGAGAGCGACTAAGACATGATCGACGACGTTTTTCTGTACATCAAATATAAGAGGTGATATTGCCACAATCCGCATCAAGTGAACCTGAATACATCCTATCACACTTAGGACATCTTTTCTCTGTACTGCCTCATAGGTCTCCTGTTGAGGAAAAGAAATTATTTCAGCTGGTATATCTGTCAGCATGATACTTATTTGATAAGCTGGATACAATCACTATGTACATCAATCCTTATCGCGAATCATTGTGTCAAAAGTGCCTGTAATATGAGAGGAAGATAGGAATTTATTTCTGCGGCGGTTTTTGTGCATTGTTCGGCGAGTGTGCTGATATGCAGAGCTTCTGTTGCATCAAAGAGCGCCGTGAGAATCTTCCTACCCGTCTCATCCAGATCGAGAGCTGCTATGGCATCTTTCGAAAACTCTTTTATTTCCAATGGTTGGCTCTGGGTAATCATTCTTGGGTCAAATGGTTGATTCAGGAATTCATTTTCTGGGATAGGGGTTGGTGGAGTTGGTGCTGGGGTTTCCGTTTTTTCAGGACCTGCCGAAGGAGAATCGTATATAAAGCGTATTCATCCACCCTTACATCTTTCAAATGGTACTGATTTTTTGGCCGCTTCAAACGT
The DNA here is from genome assembly GCA_041660965.1 of Candidatus Gracilibacteria bacterium. NCBI lineage: Bacteria > Candidatus Altimarinota > Candidatus Altimarinota bacterium. The sequence continues at coordinate 193,634 of JBAZVH010000002.1, forward strand.
GAGACGAATTTTACGGAGTAATTGGTTTAAATTTACATCTGGTATGTTCTCAGCTCCTATTTTTTCTGCATACGCGCTTTTGAGTTCCTCATTTGTTATAATCCACTTTCTTTCTATGTACCATTGAGCAAGGATCGGTACCATCTTCATCCGTTTATCAAATTTAACCCCACACCATAAAAATTCTTCAGGGTTTGTTTCAGTATTGGTTTGGCTTTCAGGCAAGATTCTTTGTTTAGATGGCTCTTCTCATGGAAGTCTGATCGGTGGTGCATCGACCAGGGCTACAGGTTTGGATGATGCTACTGGTATTTGATTCTGTATTGTGCGAGATGTCTCATCGAGTATAGCAAGGACACGATTTGTATAATGCAATATCATAGTAAGCTCTGCATTGGCATGGAGTCTCTTTACAGCATCAATCGGTGTAGCACCGGGTATGCTATCAGGTACCTGAACAGTCGCTATCAGAGGATTATGCGGTTCGGTAGCATGATGGAGAATCCCGTCTGCTTCAAGTACTTTCCGTATCTTTCCAACAACTCGAAAAATTTCTGCAGTCACGGTGATAAAATCCCCATTTGTCTTCACGGTATCGAGTTTTGTTAGCAATGTGTCTACTAAATCATCAGTATCTCTGAGACAAGGGAAACTCTGGATATTTTCACGAAGTGCTTTTGCTACGTCTCAGAGTGATCATTCTGGGACCTGTCATAGCCAGGTTTGTCCTTGTGCTGTCAGAAGTACGATATCAGAGAGGGGAGGAGTTTCTTCTGCATTTGCTGGAGGTGTCATAGAGAAATATGATGGAATAGAAAAATATTTCGTTTATTTTTTGCGAAATACGTTCCATTCATCATATTAAAATGCTAAAATTGTCAAAGAAAATTTTTATGGTATTATTCTTAATAGAAATAGAACTAATTTTATACATCTATATTCTCAAAGTATCTTCTTTTTGTCCTATATCTGCGAGTGATTTTATCTTCGCTTCTCATGATATGAGACGAGGTTGTCCGTAGTTTTCGATGAGTATCGGATGAAGGGTGATGTCCTGAAGAGTGGTAATACCAGCTTCTTTTTGTAGAGAAACCTGCACCGCAAGTCCGGTTTTTGTTTCCTCGCTAAAGTCTTGATCAAAGACAAAATTCCCGAGAGAGTAGAAGATATATTTTCCTTGGTATGATTCGACTCCCTGAGTCCAGTGAGGGTGTGCTCCAAACACGATATCAGCTCCTGCATCTATGGCACTATGAGAGAAATCTTTCTGTAATTTCGTTAGCTCGCGAGTGTATTCAGCACCGCCATGCATCATCACGACCACAAAATCAGCATTCTTCTTTGCCTCTTGTACTGCGAGAGTGAGCTTTTGAGCATCTTGCATTCGTGCGACTCGGTCGTTCATACCTATGCCACTATCATTGTATGCGGCGTATGATGCACCGATAAGAGCAATTTTTATTCCGTTTCTTTCAACAATCTGTGGTTGCCATGCTTCAGTTCATGTTTTACCAGCACCGAATGCTTTAATACCTATTTCTGATAGGAGCTTTTGAGTCGTACTGAGGCCTTCTTCACCCTGGTCCATGCTATGATTATTGGCGAGATTGAGTGCCGCAAAATTCATTCCCGGCAGTTCATGTATCAGGTGGGGGAGGGCATTGAAATTCATCACTTTTTGGTACGAATATACTTCAGTTCCATCAGTAGGTCACTCGAGATTGCCGACGACAAAATCAGCTAAATGCAGAAAAGAGCCAATATTTTCCCATATCCAGCCAGCCCTTCCTGATTTTTCTGCATGTCGAGCCACATTGCGTGAGAGCATGATATCGCCGACGACGACCAAACTAGCAATTTCTGGTATTGACTGGACTGTGGAGGGTGGGGGAGCAGTAACATCTGGCTTCTTGGGAGTTGAAAGTACTAGAAATCAGATATATCCAGCCATAATATAGCTACTCGCTAAGAGACCGATACTAAGAGAGATTCTGAGATTCAATTTGAGAAACATGATGAGAAGAATAGTATTGGTTTTTTCTATTTTACCATCAAAAAAATCCGCTTGAGCGGATTTGTAGTATTTTGATGCCCTTCAAGACATTCGTCGAACTTTTTGAGCGGTTGTATGAGTTTTTGAAGTGGGAGTGGGAGGAGTGGAAAATGGGAATTTCTGAGATTCTCATTTTTTAAAAATACCTTTTCTGATCATCTGTTGCTGGACTGATATCTGTTATAATACAGTCATTTCAAATTATTTTCCCATTTCATTGTGGACGAATTGAACCCGAACTCCACCATGTCTGATTGCTCGCATTAAATTTTAACACCACCCTTCCTCGTGATCACGTTCCCTCATACGCCACATAATAGATCCCCTCAGAAGAAGGAAGATCGACTTTTGGTCAATCTTCCAATAGGCAACTTCTTTTCTAACAGCTATTCCGTTACTCGCGCATGTTTGTCACCAAGTTATATGATGACAGTCTACTGAACCTACTCATCCACATCCTCATCTTCTTTCTCCTGTACTCGGATTTAATCAACTGTTACCACCACTACCAACTTGGTAAGTTCCTTGTACAATTTGAACCCCGTGCCCTTCATATAGTTGAATAACTATTTCAGGTATCATGAAACGATGATTCAGCGGTATAGTAGCCTTTGTCCCACCTGCAGCTATTACATTACCTATTGTATTTCGTACTTTTATAAATACCTCCATTTCATCTGGTGGTAGATTGATAACAACTTGTCGATCAGTTCTTAATACATCAGGAAAACCTTCTCATACAGTCTTGAGCAGTTCGTAACTCAGACTTCATGTACTTATTGTTGTTCACATAAATTTTTAAAATACTCTCTATATTCTAGAGAGTATTTTGTATTGTCAAAATATTGGTGACCCCACGGAGAATCGAACTCCGGTTTACTGGATGAAAACCAGCTGTCCTGACCGTTAGACGATGGGGCCAAAAATTCGTTTACGAATTTTGATAAACCAGATAACCAGATAAAAAGATAACGAGACGACTGGATAATCAGATAACTAGATGAATCCTGTATTTCTTGTTTAGATTATCTCGTAATCTAGTTCTCTCGTTCTCTGTGATTTGGTCGGGAAGACAGGACTCGAACCTGCAACCCCCGCGTCCCAAACGCGGTGCGCTAGCCAATTGCGCCACTTCCCGACATGGCTGTAAACGTGTGCGCTGCTCCGCCTAGGCGGACGCCACTTCCCGACTTGGCTTCACGAGATAGAGCATGAGCAGAAGAAAATAGAAAAGAATTATCTTTATAAATCCATTCTCTAGCTTTTACTCTAGCTCTTATCTTTGCTTGCAGAGCAAGCAATGGTGGGTATGCCTGGATTTGAACCAGGGACCTCGTCCTTATCAGAGACGCGCTCTAACCAACTGAGCTACACACCCATAACAACTCACCAGGGACCTCGTCCTTATCAGAGATGCGGGCTAACTATGAGAAATGAGTGAATCTCATTTCGATGTCAGAGCATCTGCAATTCGGACACACCCATAACAACTTCAACTCACAAATCAGGGACCCGAGCGAATTTTACGCCTGCCAAAGCAGGATGAAGTAAAATACGTGAACCGTGGGTGATCAGACTAACGGTCTTATCAGAGACGCGGGCTAACTATGAGAAATGAGTGAATCTCATTTCGATGTCAGTGCATCTGCAACAGGGTACACACCCGAGGAATTATCGTTTTTAAACACAAGAAAAAGAAAAAGAAAAAGCAGAAGAACGGAGAATGTTTCACGTCTCTCACTCTCACTCTATCTCTCACTATGATTAACACGTACGGTGATTATAAAACCAAATTATAAATTGCAAGATTTTTTTCTATTTTCCGGATTTGCTTTTTCTAATCTTTGAATATGTGTGTCTTGAGTCCATAGATGATGAGATCTCATTTTCCGACATCTTGGAGATTGAGTTCTATTTTTTTTGCCAAGAGATGATAGACATCTTCTCATGAGAGTGTTTCAGGAAACATACCGGGTAATATGACACCAATCTTTTTTTGTTTACGACAGATGATGATCATTCCTTCTGTTTTTGTATCCATATCATCAGGATGGTGGAGCATCCGTCTGTTACTATTCTCAAAGGTATCAACGCGATACTTGAGATTTCTGGTTGTTTCTGGGTTTGCCTTGTAGCTCGCAAAACGCGAGTCTTTCATAGCTCATTCAGTATTTTCTATGAGTTCTTCTATAAATGTTTTGTTTGTTGGGTAGAGCTTGCCAGCACTTCCGATGATTTTTTCTGCATCGTAGAGCGTCACAAATACTGGGAGTGATTTTTCGGGCAGATTTGTCACTATTTTTTTGATATCCTCAATAGATGGTGTTTTATTCTCAAAGAGAACAGATTGTATGATAGATCGGACGACTTTTTGCATAAAAATACATTAAGAAGGAAATTGTGAGGTTTGTTTTTGTGATTTCTTTTCTGCCCATACAAATATTTTTTGGAGAAAAACAGCGATTTCACCGAGAAGTGGGATATCGAGGTATCTACCAAATCGTAGAGAGAGAAAACCAACATACCCTATAAATAATGTGAGAAAGGTAAGTGTGTATTCTTGTCGCAATATGCTAACCAAAAAGATAATAGTAATACTATATCCCTGAATAATTTCTGGTTGCAGGGCAGTATTTTTATAGTTTTTTAAGAGAGAGTATATATTTACAAGAGGGATGGGGAACCTCTCTGGTATATTTTGTTCGGTATTTCTGTGATAGGTTTTTTCTATTGAGAGGTATATTGCTGTCCAATTCGGGAGCGCATTATGATCGTGTAGAAGGAGTCATTTTGTGTATATGCCGAGAGTTATCAAGAAGATGTGAACCTGCTCGGCACGAGGTAGATAGTCTCATAAGAGCAATATATGGTTATCGATAGCCAGAGAAATACTCTGGTAGATAATCCAGAGACTCATAAGTGACCAGAAAATAATAGGCAATATCATGCTAGGACTGATCCAAATCAAGAAGATACTCGCGATGATTGACCATGTTGCAAACCTTTCTCCACTTGCAAAAGTATTTCCATATTTTGAGGATATATAGTTTCCAATAAGAGGAATATGAGAGAGTATCATCGGAATTTTTTCTACACTATCGACTGTTTTTGGGACCATATGGTTTCAGAGTTCCCGAAGAGACAAGCTTTTGATATGGATATGAGGCATCTTGCCAAGGAGAGCCCCTATGATTCCAGTAGCCAGACTTGCGAGAAGGAGTCAAAAACTAATGAAATAGGCGATATTTGACAGAGAAACATCAAATACGAGCATAGAGGTAAAATGTCCAGAATAGATAGTTATCGCGATGAGGCAGAGAAAAAGAAATTGAATCAGGGTAGCGACTCTCGCATGACTATTGATGAAATGACTCTGAAATCTCTCTTGTCGAGAGAGGAGGATAAAAATTCATAAAAAGCAGTAGCTAATAACAGCATTTTGCCTTTCGTATCGAGAAATGTCATCACCAGTACTGTCCATAGTTCTATCGTATCATATTTCTTGCGTGATTACAAGAGATTTATCTGCCATTTTTCATTTTTCTGGTGTAATAGTATTTGAGAGCAATTATTGGGTAGAAGGGAAACAAAAAGACAATAATTCTCTTGTGTTTAGTGCCATGATATGGTAGAGTGTACCTGTAAAACTTTATTTTTTATCTTTATTTGTATGCAACTTGAGTTTATCTGAGCAGCTCAGACGGTCACAGGGTCAAAACATCTCCTGCGCGCTAATGGAAAAAATTATCTTCTCGACTGTGGTATGTTTCAATGACGTAGAAAAGAGGCAGACGAGGCCAATAGATATCTACCGATAGATACTGCAGAACTCGATGCTGTCATTCTCTCTCATGCTCATATTGATCATGCAGGTCTTTTGCCGCTTTTGGTAAAAAACGGGTATACTGGACCCATCTATTGTACTCATGCGACACGCGATCTCTGTGGTATTATGCTCCAGGACAGTGCTCGAATCCAGGTACATGATGCGGAGTATCTCTCAAAAAAAGAAGGAAAAAATATTATCCCGCTCTATACCGAAGATGATGCTCTTCAGACGGTGACACAGCTTCGCTCAGTTGGGTATGAACAAAAAATTCCCCTCGATGTGGGGGTATTTATGACCTTCCATGATGCGGGGCATATTCTCGGCTCTGCACTCGAAGAATGGGAAATCGACGACAAAGACACAGGAGAACATATCCGTTTTTGTTTTTCAGGTGATCTGGGGCGCAAACATCTCCCTATCCTTCGTGAACCAGTGCAGCTCAAAGATATTGATATTCTCCTTATGGAATCAACCTATGGAAATCGATTTCATGACGAGTTAGCTCAAGTAGAAGATAAGCTGATGCAAGTCATCAATGATACCGTAAAGCGTGGAGGAAAAATATTTATTCCCGCATTCGCTGTAGAACGTACACAAGAGATCCTCTATGTGCTTCGTCTCCTGATGCATCAAGATAAAATCCCAAAACTTCCTATCATTGTCGATTCACCACTTGCGACGAGTGCGACAGATATATTTCGTATCCATCCCGAATGTTTCGATGAAGAGCTCACGAGGGCAAACGGAGAAGGCCTCTATCCATTTCTCGAAGGAGATGGTATCCGATTTACACGCAGTGTAGAAGAATCAAAGGCAATCGCGCTTCTTACTGAACCATCTATTATCATCGCCGCTTCGGGAATGTGTGAATATGGACGTATCGTCCATCATATCGCAAATAGTATCGAAGATGAGAGAAACCTCCTCCTCGTTATTGGATTTATGGCAGAAAATACTCTTGGCCGCAAGCTTGTCCAAGGAGATAAGGAAGTCACTATCCATGATGAGAAGAGAAAAGTCAGAGCCCATATTGAGATATTTAACGCTTTTTCTGGACACGCAGATCGAAAATGACTTCTCGAATATGCTGGCAATTGTGGTACTCCAAAACAGATATTTCTCGTGCATGGTGAGATCGAATCAATGGACGCACTCGCTTCAGGACTCAAAGAATTGCCAAATCTTGCAACAGCCGCTATAGAACACCCAGCACCTGGTGATATCTATAGCGTCGTCGCAGGCAAGCTCTGTAAGAAGAGTCCTAACAGAAATCTCAAATGTGAGGGGATAGTGTGTAAGATATAAGCTTTTAATAGTGCATACCAGAATATTTTTTGACAAATTATAATATACGTTATTATAATTTTATGAAAATGTATGAATATGTCCGTTGCCTGCCACACCAAAAACGTAGATGACGTACTCCAGAACGAGGACGCCGAGAACATATTTTGGACATCATCAGCGCTATCGAAGAGATAAATTTTGATACTTTAAAAGTTCCTGCAGTGTTAGAAATGGGCGTGAAGAATATGAATAAAGTTTTTTTAGAGGCGAAAAGTATTCTTCGAGGGGGCATGGATCTCAGAGCTCTTAGCTTTCTCATTATCACTCTCTCTTCCTGTAGAGTTGTAGATGTGAGGTTTCCTGAAAAATGATATATTCCGGGGAAGAGAATTGCCAATAAGATCATATCTCAATACACATTACGCTCTGAAAAATTTACCACAGAATGGTTATGAGATTTACTATGATGAAAGCGACTCGGCGAGAAAGTCTCAAAAATTCCTCTGAAAAATTACAGCATGCTGAACTGACATCTCTGCGTACTGGGTAGCTGATTAGCTCTTCCGAAGAGAATAGCTCAGAAAAAAAGAAAAGAAAATAGACTCAAAAATTCACATCTCTGACACTGTAAAAATGATACGGCCTTTGTTCAGGAATTAAGGTATGATTGCGAGGTGTGAGGGCGTCATGCCCCCGAACATTTTTCCAATGCAGAAATAAGAGATATGATGTTGAGAGATTATCGAGATGATACTTTGAATCAGTACTTTATTAATTTTATAATTCGGTACTTCACTCGACGCTTTCCTCAAGATATAATACCAATATATCCAGGAGCAATCGAGCACTCTAGTGAAAAATTACGGCCATTTGTCGGTTTTTTCCCGAAAAGTTATTATGGGAGTCGGGGGCATTATTCAGAGTATAAAATATTTTGGACACAATGGAGTCAGTACAAGAAACGTATTGAACGAAAAAATAACTGTGATACTCCAGTTATAGTAATGGAACAAGATGCACTACCACCTTGTGCTGCCATAACGGGCTTAATGTCCACAATCTGTAGACGTATACAGCATATTACGCCCAGCAGGCATGCTCCCGGAGCTGGTCACGATAAAATGCTTCCCTGAAAATGTCTACAAAGTCGTCGAGTCCATCTGTTAGGTAGAGCGGAATTTTTCAGTGGAGAGTAAATCCTACTGTGATAATCTCTGAAATTAAATATAGTACCCCTGTAATGATTTTTTATTTTTTTAACAACAATAAATTTCGTACAGTATTTGACGTACACAAAAAAAACATAGAATCGTCATACGATTTTATTATTTAATGTACCAAATATGAAACCTATCGAAGAGCTTTCAAAGGAGATTTTGAAAGATATTAAACTTATCGTCTTTGATGTCGATGGCGTACTCGTCAAACGAGGAACAAAGATTAAACAAGCTGATGGTATTACTACGCTGGAGACAAAACATATTGCACCGGAACAAATTGAACAAATTAAAAAATTGAAAGAACTGGGATTTCTCATCAATATCAATTCTGGTCGTGGGCTCTATATGTTACAAGACGTTTTCCGAGATATACTCTCTTTTACGAGCATCACCTATGAAAATGGGAGTGCGACATGGTATCAAGGAGAAATAATTCAACACGTCAATAGTTTTCAATACTTACAAGATGTTTTTTTGAAACTCCGCGGAATAGAAGAACGATATGAAGCAGTGAAAGGCTTTGAACCAAAAGAACTCATTATCACGATACATTGCGAGGATAGAGTGCAGGAAATCGAGGATATTGTTGGAGAAAAAGAAAACCTTTATTGTCTCTGGAATGGTGAAGCGTATGATATCGGAGTAAAGAATATCCAAAATAAAGCCGTTGGTCTCACTGCCTTTCGAAATCATCTCGGTCTCGCTGAACATGAAGTTCTCGCAATCGGAGACAATCTCAACGATAAAGAGATGATTGACGCTGCTGGCGTTTCAGTGTCGGCAGACCCAACGAGGATAACGGGGGATTATTTTGTGCCCCTTGAAGGAGAAAGACTTCCTGGAGCATTACTTATGGAGCAGATAATTACAGAGATGAGCAGATAATTTTAACGGTAATCCCTGAAATTAAAAACCGCATCACCGATAAGGATTTTTCACTCAACCGAATACCAGATATGATTGAGGTCTTTGAGGTTTTTATAGCTTTCAGCTTCTTCTCATGGCATATTTTTTATGACTTGCCGAAGAACCTCGTCGAGGATTCGTCGTTTTGTCATGACGTCCCAGACACGATCAACCGCCTCAGGATATCTGAGAGGAGTCATCCGGACTATTTGTTCGATACGTTCACCTGTTACACGATAATTATGATTGCCTTCGTAAGTGACGACGAAATCATTGGGATCTTTTTTGTTTGAGAGGTCGATAATAACTGGTTTTCCATCTGATATTTCGAGTATTTCCTCAGGAGATATATACGAAAGCATCTTATTTTGGAGTTCTTCTATTCCCATGCCGATTGGAGCTGAAATAGGGAAGACTTTTTTCCCAGTCTTTTTCTCGAGTTGTTTTTTTAGATCTTCTACCATATCGTCATCGAGGAGATCGCATTTTGAGAGTACGATGATTTCTTCTTTTTCGAGAAGTGCAGGGTTAAAATGCTTCAATTCGTCTCGGATGATATCATAATCAGTGATGCATTCTTCATATTTTCCCGCATCGAGGAGATGACAGAGTACACGAGTACGTTCGATATGTTTGAGAAATTCTATTCCAAGTCCAGCCCCTTTGTGTGCCCCCGCGATAAGTCCTGGTACATCTTCGAGAACCATTATCTTTCCTTTGTACTCCATCACACCAAGATTGGGGATCAAGGTGGTAAATGGATAGTCTGCGATTTTTGGGCGGACTTGAGTAATACAAGAAATCAACGTAGATTTACCAGCTGAAGGAAATCCTATAATACCGATATCTGCTACGAGTTTGAGTTCGAGATGTGCTTCGAGCGCTGTACCAGTATCACCATTTTCGGCAAATGAAGGGCTTCGTCGAGTCGCAGAAGCAAAGTGAGCATTTCCATACCCTCCTCGTCCTCCGACACAGAGACGAACCTGTTCTCATGGCTTCGCGAGATCATAAAGGAGATTTCATTTCGTATCATATATTAGCGTTCCGACGGGGAGTTTCACGATTCGGTCTTCTGCATCACGACCATTCATTGATTTGGTTCCTCCTCGCTCACCATCTTTTGCAGCTACTTCTTTGATGTAACGAAAATTACTGAGTGTATTGATATTTGGATCTGCGATAGCGATGAGATCACCTCCACGCCCTCCATTACCACCAAAAGGTCCTCACTTGGCAATACGTGCCTCATGACGCCATGAGACAATTCCGTTCCCACCATTCCCAGCCCGAAAGCGAATATTCACAGCATCGATAAACATTTGACAAATTGTTAATAATTTATTTAATGTTGAAAGTATAGCAATTTTTTTCTCTATGTCTAACGGAAATAGTATTCCAGAACATCCCGAAATCACCCGAACGGCTACGGTAGCAATATTTTCTCCAGATATGAAGAGGACTCTTCTTATATTTAACGAGCACTTGATGGCTATAGTTCCACCATGAGGCAAGCAAGATGACAAAGATAAGGGAAGTATATGTCGTACAGGACGTCGAGAGGTACGAGAAGAAGTCGGGATAGACCTTGAGACGACTTCATGAATCTGGCTTGGAATAAGAGGGAACAGAATCACGGATCAAAAAGTTGTTCGAAGAGCATTTTTTACATTAAATGGAAAAAATTTTATTGATTCCCTTTTCTTTTATCAGCTCATTGGCAATCATCAAAACTTATATGATGCAGAAAAAAGAGGGGAGTGGTACGCAAAAAAAACTCTTCAACCAGAAACTATTCTGCTTGATGGACGAGCATATTGAGTCCTGGTACCAGGAACTCGTGAAGCAGTTTTCAACATCATGAAAGGTCCTATTTAAAATAATACTCCATCCCTGCTTTTTCATTTGGCAAGTCTTTTTTCTTGAAAAGCTCATCAGAGCACTACAATCGTAAGATATCTTTTCTTTATGGTTTATACCGTTTCTCGTGATCAAGCAGGCAAGACTCTCGGCGTATCGACTCGTACGATTGACCGCTATATTTCGGCTGGTAAAATCCGTGCCAAACGTGAAGGAAAGGTCATCATGCTCCACCAAGATGATGTCAAAAAATATCATACTGGCTCTGAGCAAAAAGATTACGAAGTGATAGCACCAAAACCTACGATGACTCCGAGTATTTCTTATGATCCTCGTGAATCACAAAATGAGATACTTCGCGCTATCGAATCTCTCATTCGTGAAAAGGATATTATCATCCAAGAGTTGACTTTTAAAATAGGAAAGATGGAAGGCGAGATCGCTCACTCCGTCCCAAAACTCGAATACAAAAAGACCATTCTTGCCCTCGAAGAAGCGCAACATAATCGTCTTCACGATATGGATATGATGGCTCAAGCGAAGAGAGAGATAGAACAAAAACTCAATAAAGAACGCATTCTCTCTACTATTCTGATGATTGGTATGCTCGTCCTGCTCGTGGCATCGGCTTTTTTGATTTTCCACTTCTTCAGTCTCCGAGAAGCGACGCAATACACGATATAAAAATAAACCATTTTTGACTTTCAATCCCTGCTCTCTAATATGGTGGGGATTTTTATGTCCTCCTTTTCTTTTACCATTACTGCCACCGACGGCTCTGCTCGCTCCGGTACACTCCAAACTCCACACGGAATAATTCAAACTCCTGTTTTTATGCCCGTGGGGACTGCTGGGACAATCAAATGAATCACACGAGAGGGGATAGCGCAGATGGGTACGACTATTATGCTCTGTAACACCTATCACCTCATGCTCCGTCCTGGATCTGAGATTATTGCGAAGATGGGCGGATTGCATAAATTCATGAATATCAATCTCCCAATTCTTACCGATAGCGGAGGGTTTCAGGTATTCTCACTTGGGAATCCTAGAAATGGGGGAGAATCACTGGTAAAAACGAGTGATGAAGGCGTAGAATTTCAGTCACACCACGATGGCGATAAACACTTTATCACACCAGAAAAAGCGGTGGAAATACAGTCTGATCTGGGTGCCGATATTATCATGGCATTTGATGATGTCGCGACGGGTGATGCGAGCAAAACGCGCGCTCGTGAAGCACTCAATCGGACCCATCAATGGGCAGAGCGATGTGTCGAGCGATGGCAAGGACTTGCACCAGAACGACAAGGAAAATGACTCCACGAACAAACACTTTTTCCAATTATTCAATGAGTGACCTATCCTGATTTACGCGTCGAATCAGCACGATTTATTGGTGCGCTTCCGACACTCGGAATCGCTATCGGTGGTCTTTCGGTGGGTGAATCAAAGAAAGATATGCTGGATATGCTCGATGTTCTGTCTCCTGAACTTCCCAAAGAAAAACCGCATTACCTGATGGGTGTCGGGACTCCAGAGGATCTCGTCGAAGCAATAGCTCGAGGAGTCGATATGTTTGATTGTGTTCTCCCGACACGACTCGGACGCCATGGGGAAGTGTTTACTTCCACTGGATATCTCAAAATCAACCGCAGTTCACTCGATGGATCCATGGAAAAAATCCCTGTCGCTCCTGGACTTGAAACCTCTGTGAGTAGACATTATACTCTCGGATACCTCCGTCACTTGATACACGCTGATGAACTCCTCGGACAGATACTCCTCTCGATGCATAACGCAGAATTTCTGATGCGACTCTGCGATCGTGCACGAGAAGCGATTCAACTCGGAGAGTATGAGAAGTTTAGGACAGACTTCTGGCAGAGCTATTCCCTATGAGAGTAAGATACTCTTCTCTGAGCATAGCTATTGCTTTTGAACGACGACTCCCAATAGTACCTATCGGACAGCCAAGTTCTTCTGCCATCTCTCCATAGGATAATCCCGCAAGTTGCATACGTATAAGAGATCTAAAAGGTTCTTTTAATTTTGTAATTGCTGCATGAAGATCAGGGATTTGATGTCCATCGGGAAGTGTATCTTCTCGTGGTTTCATCATATCATCAAATATTGTATCATCTCAGACGAGATCCATGCGGTTTGTACTTCTTTGTATATCTTGTGCTCTATGTAGAGCAGTGGTACATAGCCAGCTAAATACAGCACGTGGTTCTCGTACTTGATTACTATTTTCCCAGAGCTTTATAAAAGCATGCTGTGCACAATCTTCGATATCATTTTGTGATGTACCATTCCTCCGCAAAACTGCCATAAGTGTTTTTCTGTTTCTCTGAATGAGTTGAGCAAATAATCTCTCATTTCCATTGAGAGCTTCTTGTACTTCATCTGCAGTCATTTCAAAAATAGAAATAGTCATAAATATTCGGAGTATTATATTATAAAATTCTTTATGTCAAGCATCGTATAATATCTTTTGTTACAAAGAAAATTGACTCTCTTTGTTTTTTCATACAATACTGCCATAAGTTCCTGATTATAGATTATCGTCGTAAAAAGGTTATTCAATCAGCCCTATGACTATGACTATGACTGTCACTTACTTTTAATTCTCTTATTTTATCGTTATGTCTGCAACTGAAGACAAGCAGCGAAAAGTCCGTAATATCGGCATTATCGCACATATTGATGCTGGTAAAACTACTACCACTGAGCGTATTCTTTTTTATTCTGGTAAAACTCACAAAATCGGTGAAGTACATGATGGTGCTGCGACTATGGACTGGATGGAACAAGAGCAAGAGCGAGGTATTACTATTACCGCTGCCGCTACGAAGACTTCTTGGAAGAATTTTGATATCAATATCATCGATACTCCATGACATGTCGATTTTACTATCGAAGTAGAACGCTCTATGCGTGTTCTCGATGGTGGTATCGTTGTCTTCGATGGATCACAGGGTGTAGAGCCACAATCAGAGACAGTATGGAAGCAGGCAGATAAATATGGTGTTCCTCGAATCGCATTTGCCAATAAGATGGATAAAACAGGGGGGGATTTTGAGATGACCTATGCGTCTATCAAAAAACGTCTCGCTGGTAATAAAGTTATCGCCGCACAGCTTCCTATCGGACGTGAAAATGAATTTCATGGTATCCTCGATCTCGTCGAGATGAAGGCCTATGGTTTCCGAGGAAACATGGGGCTTGAAGTTTATGATCTCCCTTTCCCAGAAGAGATGCGAGCAAGGGCAGAAGCTGCACGTCTTGAGCTCGTTGAAAAAGCTGCTGAACAAGATGAGGCATTGATGGATAAATATCTCGGAGGAGAAGAGCTCACCATTGAAGAAATCAAATCAGGTATTCGAAAGGGTGTTATTACCAGTAATCTGTTTCCACTCTTTTGTGGCTCGGCTCTTGCAAATGTGGGTGTACAAAAAGTTCTCGATGCTGTCGTAGACTATCTCCCATCACCGATGGATATCAATGCTGGCAAAATCGCCGGTACTGATCCAGATGATACTACAAAGGTTATCGAATTTAAACAACTCGATACAGAGCCACTCTCTGCTCTTGCATTCAAGATTATGACCGATCCATTTGTGGGGCGTCTCACATTTGTACGAGTATATTCAGGTGTTATCAAGTCCGGAACAGCGGTATTTAATGCTAACAATGGTGAAACAGAGCGTATCGGTCGTATCGTAGAAATGCATGCAAATAATCGTAAAGAAGTTACGGAGATTACAGCAGGCAACATCGCTGCAGTTATTGGTCTCAAAGAAACAAAAACAGGTCATACACTCTGTGATAAGGCACACCCTATCCAGCTCCTCTCTCTCGACTTCCCAGAGCCAGTTATCCATATTTCTGTGGAACCAAAATCCAAAGCAGATCAAGAAAAAATGGGTATCGCCCTCAATAAGCTTGCTGAAGAAGATCCATCGTTCCGTATTCGTTCTGATGTGGAGACAGGTCAAACTATTATTGCTGGTATGGGAGAGCTCCATCTCGATATTATCATCGATCGTATGCGTCGAGAATTCAAAGTAGAATGTAATGTTGGTGCCCCACAAGTAGCATACCGTGAGACTATCACGCAAACTGTGAAAGATCAAGAATATTCCTACAAAAAACAGACTGGTGGTCGTGGACAATTCGGTCACGTCATTATCACATTTGAACCTATCACTGAAGAGATGAGAAAAGCGGAGCCAGAAGAGTACAAAGAAGAGAATCGCTTTATCGATGAGATCAAGTGAGGTGTCATCCCAAAAGAATATATTCCATGAGTACAAAAAGGACTCAAAGCTTCTTATGCTCGAGGTGTTATCGCAGGATATCCGCTGGTGAATGTTCAGGCAACACTGACATTTGGCTCGTATCATGATGTGGATTCGAATGAGCTCTCATTTCGTATCGCTGCTAGCAAATGTTTCCGTGAAGCGAGCAAGAAAGCAAAACCTATTCTTCTCGAGCCAATTATGAAGGTAGAGATCAGTACTCCTGAAGAATATATGGGTGATATCCTCGGTGATGTAAATGCAAAACGAGGACAAATCAATGAAATGAGTGATCGAGGTATGGCAAAAATCGTTGCCGCTTTTGTTCCTCTTTCAGAAATGTTTGGGTACTCTACGACGCTTCGTTCCAATTCTCAAGGACGTGCTACCTATGCAATGGAATTTTCTCACTATGCTCCAGTGCCAGCAGTTATTACGGAGAAAATCCGTGCTGAACGTGGTGTGAAATTTGAAGAAGATGATGAGTAAAAATCCAAAGGATTTTTATAGCCAAAGCAAAAGCTAGAGCTAGAGAAAAGAATCTTTTATCCCTGACCAAATTGGTTGGGGATTTTTTTGGGATTTTTTTGACAAAAAAGCAACTCTTCCTACAATGCCCCAGTTCCTCGGTAGCTCAGTGTGGTAGAGTCCGCCTCGGCGGATTAATCCATGGAGTCGTAGGTTCGTCGTTGTACATAGTCTGTTCCTCGGTAGCTCAGCGGTAGAGCAGTTGGCTGTTAACCAATTGGTCGTAGGTTCGATCCCTACCCGGGGAGCCAAATGAAACTAAAAAGACTCACATTTCTGTGAGTCTTTTTCTTGATTGTTCGTGTTCTTTTTATATAGTGTTTTTATATTAATTTTTCCTATGTCTGTCGATAATCACGATGAGCGGTCAGTGCGTATTCAAAAACTTCATTCATTACGTAGCTTATGAATCAATCCTTACCCTGATAAGTTTCTTAAAAAACAAGATATAGCAGATATTCGATCCTTGTGAGAAAATAATACTTCATTACGAACAATTGAGGACATAATCACTTGACCAAAAAATGAGATTCAAACTGCCGGGCGTATTATGCTTGTTCGTAGTTTTTGAAAACTTATTTTTGGGAAGGTTCAAGATTTTTCTGGAGATATCCAATTTGCTCTCTCCAAGGAATTTTGCGAATATATTCACTGAGAAAAAATAGTCTCAGAATTTGGTGAGGAAAAAGTTTCTGCCTTTAAGGTTTTTGAAAAATATATTGATAGGGGAGACATTGTGGGGATTCATGGGGAGCTTTTTATGACCCACAAAGGTGAACTGACTCTTTTTGTGCAGTCATTTCAGCTTCTTGCAAAATCATTTCTTCCTTTACCAGAAAAATTTCATGGACTCGCAGATGAGGAGACTATTTATCGCAAAAGATACCTCGATATGATTACTGAAAAAGCTTCGTATGATAGAATGGTATTTCGATCTCGTTTTGTGCAAAAATTGCGTGAATTTTACTATAAAGAAGGTTTCATCGAGGTAGAAACTCCTACTCTTGGAAATAGTGCCTCTGGAGCCCTTGCAAATCCATTTGTGACACATATTGATGCCACTGATGCTGATCTGTATCTCCGTATTGCACCAGAGACATCACTCAAAAAATGTACTGTATGAGGTATGGAAAAGGTTTTTGAAATAGGGAAGTCATTTCGTAATGAAGGTGTTGACCCTTCACATCTTCCAGAGTTTACTTCCGTAGAGCATTATGCTGTCTACTGGAATTATATTGATAACATGGATTTTACTGAGCGTATGTTTTGCTATATTCTTGATGAACTCATGGCAGGTAAGCGGAAAGTAGAAGTGTTGAATTCTAAAGGAGAGACCAATATGGTAGATTTTTCTGGACCATGGCCGAGAAAATCGATGCGTGATCTTATAGTAGAGCATTCCGGTATTGATATGTATGCCGCGGACACGCTCGAAAAACTTCGTTCAGCCATCAAAGAAAAAGGGATACAGATTGATGGATTTCTCAAACATTCATATGGAACTTTGTTAGATAAGCTCTATAAAAAAGTAGCACGTCCAAAACTCATTAATCCAACATTTGTAATCCATCAACCCCTTATTTTATCACCATTGGCGCGTATTAATGATGATAATCCAACTATTGTTGACCGATTTCAGCTCTGTATCAATGGTTGGGAAGTGACAAATGCTTATTCTGAGCTCGTGGATCCTCTAGATCAGGATGCTCGTTTTCAAAATCAATCTGCTGCCAAAGATGCTGGTGATGACGAAGTAGCTATGCCAGATAATGATTTTGTGACCGCTATGGAACACGGCATGCCACCTCAGAGTGGTTTTGGTATGGGTATTGATAGGGTAGTCGCACTACTCACTGGACAGCCGAACCTGAAGGATGTCGTATTATTTCCTCTCGTGAAAGAGAAAAATGAAGAAAAGATATGAAAAATAAAAGAAATCACGAAATAGTTTATTTGAATCTATAACAGAAGAGTGCCAGCTTTACACAGGTAAATAAAAAAGACTCACGGGAATGTGAGTCTTTTTTTGTATGTAATTTCAATAACTATTGTGCCAAAATACCAATTTTGAATTGTTCTTTCAGAGCTTTGGCGCTTGCAGGGTGCTGAGCAAACATTTGAGTAGCATCTTTGCCACATCATCGAACTATCTGGGCTCCACCTGGATGACGAGGAATATATGAAGTAACATCATAGACTCCACCACTCAGAATCAACCAGCAATCCGAAGCTGTATTATGTTGTATTACTTCAGAAGAGGTATAGGTTTTTGTAGGAGGTGTAGTTGACGGAGTGATAGGAGAAGGTGTTGGTTTCACAGTAGGAGCGGTAGTAGGTGTATCTTCTTTTGTTGTTATTGCGGGGAAAGTTGTTTCTGTAATTGTTGTGGGTGTTTTTATGATTTCTTTTGTGGTAGCTGGGATACTGGTTCATCATCATGAGCATGAAGCTAGGAAACATGCACATGCAAAAGTGAGAAAGAGTTTTTTCATAAGAAATGGTGAAGAATATAAAAATAATTATAAAAATAATCAGATATTTACAATTCTTCATCTCTTTACTTTTCAGAGTTCTTTATTTTTTGACTGGTTCCACTATGCTCACCTCAGGATCTACAATTCTTTGATATCCTGCTTTTTCATAGCTGAGAAGATCTGCCTGATTGAGTCTAAAAGAACTGTAATTGCCGATATATTTTCCCTTGAGTGCTGACATACATTTGACGATATTTTCATGCCAATTTGTCGGAGAAGAAGCATAAATGGGTCATCGAGGATTCCCCCATCATGAGAGCTGATCGATGGTCTGGTAGTGTCCGAGCCACTGATTATTTACGACCGATGCAATAGCTCTCACTCCGGCACGCGGTCCATCATAGTCGCGTCTATCGCCACCGTCAGTATTTCAGACATTCCCTATATTACCGCTCGTAGTCAGGTTTTGTCCGAGAGTACTTTCTGCAAATCATACACAGAGAGTAAAGGAGGGATCTACGCTTTCGCTTATACTTTCTTCGATCCACATTTTTTGGTCTCGAAATGCTGTACCAGCATATTTTTCGAGCATATTTTTTTGCCTTTCAATCTCATCTGTTCATGCGATGAAGAAAAATCCAATACTTTTTTGTGCCACTACCAAATCGATCTCTTTTTTTGCTTTTTTCATATCATCGATGTATTTCCAGCCATAACGTCCTGGAATATATTTTATATCGATATTCTCGAGACTCATTTGCTCCATAGGATCAATCAAAACACCTCGGAGATATGTTTCTATGTGGAGATTATTTTTCTCACTGTGTTCGATGATAGACCCAACAGTGCCGATTTCTTCTCATTTTTTTATAATGCTAAAAAGTTTGAGATCCTTTTTTGATTTTATATTTCTGTAAACAGTCATAATTCCATTTCTATGCTTCATGATAATGACTCATGGGGTACTCAGAGTGGCCTTTCTTTGCGCTATGATATACCCATCATTCAGCGCTTTCACGACGGTATCTCGCGAAGCCACAATATCGAGTCCTGTATGATGTTCACCATGTATATTATGAAATTTTTGATCTCGAAAATGAAATCAAAAACCTTTATCAGTCGCGATAGGCCACAGAGACTCTGCGACTCTTTCTTCTTGCATCCTGAGGTCCTTTTCAGCTTTGATATATCAGAGGACCCAGGCACAAATAGCTGTTTTTTCTTTTGAACAGTTGTATTGTTTGCTGTATGTCTGGATATCTACTTCATATTCTGCAAATTTTTGTTCAAATCTTTGTGTCAGGGTTTGGGTTGTTTTCTGATTGCTTTTTAGAGTTTCTTTGATAGCTCATTGTCTTGCGATAGTTTTTCCGAGAAGTTCTTCTTTGATTTGCTCTGTTTCTGCTAATTCGGCATCGTACCTATCAAGTCGTGTGATAACTCGTGCCTTCTCCTTTTTTTGAAATTCGATGACCTGATAGATTTTTGCTATTTTTTCCTGATTTGTTTTTTGCTGGGCCATGAGACTTTGTGAAGAGAGTTTCATGATATTTAGTATTTCAGATTCTTTGATAGAGGCACCAAATGTTTTTGGGAGGAGGAGACTCATAAATGTGATGTTTTGGTCTCATTTGATATCGTGTATATATTCTTGTTGGTAAAACTTTTTCAAGAGTTCATTTATTTCTTTTTGTTTCGCGTCGAGTTGGATTTTTTCAATCTGTAGAATACCCATATCCTTCTCCAGTTTTTTCATTTCACTGGTACTTATTTTTTGGTTATTCTTTATACTTGATTGGAGAGTATGGAGTTCTGTAAGTGCCTTTTCTTGGTATTCCTTTCTCACGGAGGCGATATCCTGATATTTAAGGAGTGTCTTTTGTATAGTGCTAAAATGAGCCCTTGAAGTCCCAAGAGCGTCAAGCTCTTCTTCTTTTTGTTGAAAGATGGTGAGTAATTGTATATCAGGGACAAATGCAGAAATATCCTCGTAGACTGACTTTGAGATGTCTTCCGACGGTATATTCTCATTTTGAGCAAATACCATAGCACAAAGAAATGCACAAACAGCAAGTAAAAGAGCGAAAAAAGATTTGGATTTCATACAAGATTAGATTATCATATATTCATCTTAATTGCAAATTCTTTTTCATGTTTAAAAATTTCACCCCAGAATACAAATTTTATCTTCTCAATGCCGAAAACATCGTTAGACAAGAAGGATTTCAATCACTTGAATCACTCGATATCATAGCTGAGATACTTCGTTCCAAAAAAGGGCACATTTTTTCTCTTTTTAACGATTTTGGCATCAATGAAAAAGTCTTTCTCGATGTGATGACACACCCGAAGTTTTCTCATCTCATCAATCGAAAAGGGGAGTATACCGGTATATCAGAAAATCTCAGGAATATCATAGTTTCTAGCGTGAAAGTGGCAGCGAGTTTTGAGAAAAAATTTATCGGAATTGAAGATTTTATGGTGGCACTTATCCGACAGCAAAATTCATGGTTTATTGAATTTTTGGACTTTATACGCATTAACGTGAGGGATTTTGAGCAAGCATTGATAGATTTTAACCATATGCAAGGGGTTCAACAATCGGGAGTAGATGAGCTCGGCAAGATTATGCACGTGATAGAACAGGGGCTCTTGAGTGGTGCGGAAATGGATGACATGCAAAAAAACCCTATGTTTGCTAATATAGGATGAAAAGACTCTAAGAAGGATGATAGTCAAACGCCCGCATTGGATTTCTTTTGTAATGATATCACTCGAGAAGCATCTGAAGGGAAGATCGATCCAATTATCGGACGAGAAAAAGAAATCGATCGACTCATATCGATTCTTAATCGAAAAACAAAAAATAACCCCGTACTTACAGGCGATCCTGGAGTTGGAAAGACGGCTGTCGTAGAAGGATTGGCCCGCAGAATCGCTGCTGGTCAAGTTCCTTTTGCTATGCAACACAAAAAGCTCCTCGTGCTCGATATGACGAGCCTGGTAGCAGGAACCAAATATCGTGGAGAATTTGAGATTCGTATGAAACAGGTCATCGAAGAAGCATCCAAACTCGATAATGAGGTTATTCTTTTTATTGATGAAATTCATACTATTATTGGAGCAGGGGGATCCGAGGGGATGCTCGATGCTGCCAATATCCTCAAACCAGCCATGGGGCGCGGAAAGATACGCATTATTGGTGCTACGACACTTTCGGAATATCAAAAATATATCGAAAAAGATGCTGCTCTCGAGCGAAGATTCCAAAAAATAGAGGTCGATGAACCAAGCAAAGCGATCGCTATAGAGATTATTCGATGACTCAAGACGACTTTTGAAGACTATCATAATCTGATTATCGCTGATGATACCATAGAAGAAGCCGTTGAGCTTTCGGTCAGATATATCACAGATCGTTTTTTGCCAGATAAAGCGATAGATTTGATCGATGAGGCCTGCAGTGCCAAGAGTATGACCTATGTTCACGGAGAAGATGAAATCAAGGTGCTCAAATTGGAAGCTGAAAAAATTCAAAAAAATATTGCTGATTTTGTGACGTCTCAACAGTATCATAAAGCAAATAAGTCCAAGGAACAGCTTCAGGAAATAGAGGACACAATCCGAGAAAAGAGGAAGAAAATCACTATTCCACGAGATAAAAGACATACGATTCAGGTAGCGGATATACAAAAAGTCATTCATCAAATCACTGGAGTGCCGATCAAAACACTCTCCGATGAAGATATCCAAAAATTAAAAGACCTTGAAAAACATATCGGGACAAAGATTATCGGTCAAAATGATGCTATAAAATCCATTGTTTCGACGATTAAACGTTCTCAAACGGGCATCTCTGATCAAAATAGACCTCTTGGAAGTTTCCTTTTTCTCTGACCGACGTGAGTCGGAAAAACAGAACTAGTAAAGGTACTGGCACGAGAATATTATTGAGATGAAAAAGCACTTGTAAAAATCGATATGAGTGAATTTTCTGAGCGACATTCTGGTTCCAAACTTATTGGGACTACTGCAGGGTATGTGGGATATGATGAAGGTGGTCTATTGACAGATAAAGTTCGTCGTAAGCCCTATTCAGTCGTTCTCTTCGATGAGATAGAAAAAGGGAATACAGAAATTTTTAATCTCCTCCTTCAAATAATGGAAGATGGTATGATCACTGATGGAAAGTGACGGAAAATAAATTTCAAAAACACTATTGTCGTGATGACGAGTAATATTGGTTCAGAAGAATTTACCTCTAATGCGACAAAAATAGGTTTTGATGTTGCTGAAGAGACAAAAGAGCGGATTATTACTGATTTTGATGCCATAGAAGAAAAGGTTATCAAAAGTCTCGATGAGTACTTTAGTCCAGAATTTATCAACCGTATCGATAAAATCGTTGTTTTTCGACCTCTTGACACGAAAGCTATAAAAAAAATCATCACCCTCCAGCTCCAGAATCTCTCTGCACGACTTCTAGAGCTCGGCGTTACGCTCGAATGGTCAAATCCTGTGATAGAGAGAATTCTTCGAGATACGTATAATCCAGAGTTTTGAGCTCGACCAGTCCGTCGCTATATCCAGACAAAAATCGAAGATGAAATCGCTGATAGAATGATAGGAAAAAAGGTCTCTGTTGTAAAAATTTCAACAAAAAAAGAATGATTTGATTTTTCTGTACTATAGATTCAGTATCTTACAAAAGTATTCCACAATCTATATTGTAAAATAATCGGGTAAATAACCATTATTTTTTAGTTGCTTCTCTGAGCGTGCGTGTACAATGAGCATGTTTATTTTTAATTTCTTTTGTCTATGAAAGATTCTTCTTGTTGTAATGGTGCTGGACTGAATACTTGGTTTTGCCCAAATCTTGTGAAAGTCGTGGCTGGTGTCATCATGATCACTGCCGGTATCGTGAAATTTCTCGGAGGTTCTCAGGTAATGGTATTGGTTGGTGGTATGGCTCTTAGTATTTTTGGTGTTAAAGAGGGTTCCTTCATAAACCTTGCCATGACGCTCGGATACATCGCAGCGACGATAGAAGTGCTTTGAGGACTTTCATTTGCACTCGGGTGTCGTAAGACATCACAGTATGCTGCGCTTGGTCTTGCTATTGTTATGTTGGTTGTTTTGTTGGCTAGATTCACTAATCTTGATGCAACGACAGGAACGGCATTTGAAGTATTTTCATGAGTCTTAGCACAAATCCAGTTCGAGCTTCTCCTTTTTGCTCTTTTTGCACAAAAATCTTTTTGAGTATTCTGCTGCAAATCGGCTTGTTGTGGCGCTGATAAAGGCGGTAAAAAGTAATATTTTTTCTCTCAAAAACCTGCCGAATCCGGCAGGTTTTTTTGACGAAGCAGAGAAAATCATACAATACAGTCCTATGTTTTACAATCCCTATACAGAAAAAATAGGAGAATATCCCAATATTCTCAATGATGATAGTGTTATTTGTGGTCATAAGGGGAAGTGGAAAACCTTTTTTCAGAAAGAAAAACTGATGCTAGAAATCGGGACTGGGATGGGGAATTTTTTTGCAAATTATGCTGAAAATAATCCAGCAGTAGGATGTATCGGCATTGAGCTCAAATTTAAGCGTCTCTATCGTACCTATGAAAAATGTGTAGAAAAGGGGAGACGTGATATCATCCTACTCCGCATTATGGGGCAAAGGATTATAGAGATTTTTGAGACGGAAGAGGTCGATGAGGTATATCTTCTTTTTTCGGATCCATGGCCCAAAAAAGCCCATCATAAGCATCGTATTATACAACCTGAATTTCTCAAAAATATCTCAAAAATACTTGCACCAAATGGTATATTTTTCATTAAGACCGACGACGATGCTTATGCTACATGGATTTCTGAGCATTTGGATCAATCTGGTATTTTTGAGTATCAGATGACGGTAGATGAGGACCCAGAAAAACGCGCTAATCCAAAAAATTCGACAGAATTTGAAACCATCTGGAGAAGCCAAGGGAAAAAAATAACGGCCTTTATTTGTAAGAAAAAGTAAACATTTGTGAGTGAAATAATTTGTTTTTTTGAGACTTTTTCCTATAATTTCAAGCACTTTCTCTATTTTTCTTTTATTTTTTATGGTCAAAAAAATTAGTATTACTCTTGCCCAGGTAATGGCAATCTTGGCACTTCTCGGTATCTCCCTCAGTGTGGTCGGAACGGCCTGGATTGGTACTCAGCCACTACCACGAACAGATCCTCTTATGTCAGGCGAACAGAATATCCAAATCCCTGGGAGTGAATCTCCTGCTGGACAGAAATAATATCTTAGATAACTCACTACTCCTGTATGAAGATTGAAAATATTGGTAGAATTGTGACACTGTGTTTTGTGGCACTTTTGCCGTGGTCTGTTATTTTTTCTGTTTTTGGTACCGAACGGCTTCATCTCGATATAGCTCGGTATTTTAAAGAGATTTTTTTGGGAGTTATCGGTATCTTATACATCTATGAAATCATAAAGCGAAAACTCAAGATAACATTTGATACCATTGATTGGGCGATTCTATGATTTATTGGAGTCCTTCTCGTGGTGAGTGTCATCAACGGTACTTCTCTCAAGGGAATTCTCTATGGATTACGATATGATGCTGGTTTTTTATTGGCCTTTATGCTTTTCAGAAGAGTGCTGGATCTCTGGGGCATCTCATTCCAAAAAATTGCCAGAGTTTTTTTGATATCCGGAGGAATTATGCTTTTTCTCGGGCTTCTCATTCGTTATGTTTTTAGTGAGACTATCCTGACCCTTGTATGATTTAGTGATAAAGTAAGTGTGTGGGACGCAGGATGACCTCCTCCTATTTTTCATGGTATTCCATGAGCAGCTGTTGCACGATTTCAGGGATTGCTGGAGTGACCCAATCAGATGGCCTTCTTTTTGATTCTCTATATTGGCGTCTATCTATCAGTTTTTGCCAAGTGGAGAAAGTATTTTTTTATGAATATATTGGTTGTAGGAGGTTTACTTTTTCTCTTGATGCAGACATATAGTCGAAGTGGATACGCTGGAGTCTTCTTGGGTGGTCTCTACGCTGCAGGGTATACGATATTTCAGATGATACGACGAGGAAATATAGTAAAAAAATATAAGATTACCCTCTGAAAAATACTGATGGCAGTGGCTGTTGTTATTGGCATATCCCTTGTTTTTATATTACAATTTGGCAATAAAATTGCACCTATCTTCGAACGACATGGATCAACTTCAGGGCATTTTGAGCGTATGTATATTGGACTTCTCCGCTTCCGTGATCATCCCTTTGGACAGGGGCTTGCGCAGTCATGACCAGCGAGTCGTTCGGTTTTTTCCGTGAACCAAATACCAGCCCTAGAACCATCAAAAGATGAAAGTATTCGCCATGTTGTCGATATTTTGAAAAAACGTAATCCAGATTTTATCTATGATTCAGAGACGTACTATATACCAGAAAGTTGGTATATTCAACAAATGATAGAAGGGGGGATATTTGGTATTATACTTTTTTTGAGCATTCTCTTATTGATAGTCTTCAAATTAAAAAACTATACATATATTCTCGGAGCGACACTCGGCATACTCCTGATGAATCTTGTTCTTCATTCATTTGAATCTGTACATACTGTGATGATATGGAGCATGATTGTTGCGAGTATTATGGTTATCCCGAAGAAAATTTCGACAAACATTTCCTTATAATCAGAGTATTTTTTGAGCTAATAATTTCCAATTTTCAGTGGTGATATCTTCTGCTCGGATATTCTCTGAGAGTCAGGATGACATAAAGGCATCTCGTATAATATTCTCATTATATCCTGCATGTATGAGATTTGAAAAAAGCTTTTTTCTTTTCTGAGAAAACCCTTGCTTCATGATAGTAAGTATTTTTTTTATTTCATCACGGTTATGTCATTTTTTGAGTTCAAAGCGAAGGCATGTCGACCAGACTTTTGGAACAGGCACGAAATTATTGGGGTGAATATCACATATTTTTGAGATATTTGCCATCAGTTGACATGCGAGAGAAAGAACCGAATGTTTCTTATCACGAGCCAAAATACGTTCTGCGACTTCCTTTTGCATTGTTAGGTGCATCGCTCTGGGAAGATGAGTCACATCATACAGAAAATGCATCAGAATAGGGGATGTAATGTAATAGGGAATATTACCATAAATAATATATTCCTCAGGCATAGTGATACTGTTCGTATTTTTAGAATAGGAAGTATCTGATATGTTTACTTTCAGTACATCATTTTGACAGATATGAATATTTTGATTTTGAAATCTTTTTTCCAAAATAGCAATCATATCAGGATCTATCTCGATCACCGTGAGAGAATGAGGATTTTTTGAAAGAATGCATTCTGTGAGGTCTCAAGGGCCAGGACCAATTTCTAATATATCATTTTGAGAGAGGTCGTTAGAAGCGATAATGGTATCGAGGATATTTTTATTCTGTAAGAAATTTTGTCCCAGATGTTTTTTCGCTGTGATAGAGGATTTTACCATTGTTCCTTACTATTATTGGTAGAGATTTTTTGTAAAACCTTGGATAGATCGGACGAAGTTGGTCATTTTTTTTGTAAATATATCCCAGATATTCCCTACTTTTTCTTGAAATTGATTATTTACTTTTTCTAAAAAAGTTGCATTTGATTCTTTGGCAAGATCTGCAACTCATGTTGTCATTTCATCTAAAGCCGATGCTCTAAATGCATCAAGAACTTTCGGTGCGAGCTCAGTAATACAATCTGTATAACTACTTACGAGAAGCTCTGTATTATTGTTTGCAAATCATATATCATTTTCTTGCATAATTGCAATTGCATCATCTCGCGCGGTGGCGCATCATGCCTTGAGCTGACTACTAAGACTGGTTGCATCATTGCATGAACTGTAGGGGGGCTCACAAAAAGTAGCCATTATCGTATAGATACGCTCTGTTGGTTTCATATCTTTTGGCATATTTTTCACATTCTGTACCTCTTTTCTGGCTTTATCAAAGAGAGAAAGCTCGCTTCATTCTTGAGGTTTTTCCCATCGATTCTTGAGAGAATCTTCATATGCTTTGTTAAATTTTTCTTCAACTGTGAGAGTAGTAGCAGAAAAAACCATTGATAGAGAAAACAGAAGGAGAAGAGAAAGTATTATTTTCATACAATTTTCTTTAGAATTCTTTTCCAGAGAGGTATGTGTTCTGGTGGTTTTTTTCTTTTGAGCCCAAAAGCTCATGCTATAATCGTACCGAGAACGATACTCGTGATAAGTATGTCCATTTTTTTTATTTTTTCTTTTGATTTTCTAAAAAACATAGAAGGAAATTAGGAATCAAAATCTTCTATATGTTCGACCTTCACACTTCTCGTATCGACGATGAGATAGGGGATAGTGACGATGAGCATACCTCGTTCTATCGTGGCACGGATAGTATCGAGTGCGAGATTTTCTGGCAGAATAATAGACCGAGAAAATGGGCCATAGAAACATTCTTGGACAGGTACTTTGAGAGCTTCTTGATAGATTTCTGGTTCAGGCCTATTGCCACTGATAGTGAGTACATTACGCGATACGCTGACATCTACGTCGCTTCTTGGCACGCCAGCAAGAGGAGCAATGATGATATATCACTCGTGGATCTCGAGGATATCGACTGCTATCTGTCCGACGTCTTCTCCCTGGGGAATATCATTATCCTGTACTGGAATGTTATATTTTCATCATACGAGTGTATGATTATCATCCATTCCGATGTCGCTATCCGACGGGCGTTTCAAAAACTTAAACATAAAAAAATAAAGAAGAAATAGTCTACTATACCTGTGCAATTTTGGAAAGCTTTTCCGTTTGCTCATAGGCACCAAGTGCCATCACGATGTCATCGATATTCCCCATCATAATATAGGGAAGATTGGAAAAGTTTTCACCGATTCGGTGATCCGTAATTCGATCTTGTGGGAAATTATATGTTCGTATTTTTTCGCTTCTATCACCTGTACCTACTTGTGCGAGTCGGGCTTCTCAGAGGGATTTATTGCGTTTTGCTTCTTCGAATGCATAGACCCGAGAGCGCAGGATATTAAGGGCCTTCTCTCTATTTTTGAGCTGAGATCTCTCATCTTGACATTCGACGACCATCCCTGTAGGTGTATGAACCATACGTACGGCTGATTCAGT
The DNA here is from genome assembly GCA_041660965.1 of Candidatus Gracilibacteria bacterium. Lineage (NCBI taxonomy): Bacteria > Candidatus Altimarinota > Candidatus Altimarinota bacterium. Next base: position 222,284 of record JBAZVH010000002.1, read on the forward strand.
TTTATTGACATGCTGACCTCCAGCTCCACCGGCACGGCAGACGGTGATTTCGAGGTCTTCATCACGGAGTTGTATGTCGAGCTCATCGACTTCAGGAAGTACTGCAACGGTGACAGTGCTCGTATGGACTCTTCCTTTGTTTTCTGTTGCTGGTATTCTTTGGACACGATGAGTACCACCTTCAAATTTGAACCTGGAATAGGCACCATCTCCCGATATTTTCATAATGATTTCTTTGATGCCATCAGCGTCATTGCGGGATTCGGACATCGTCTCAACCTGAAATTTGTGACGAGTAGCGAAGAGGCGATAACATTCTGCGAGTTCAGCTCAAAAAAGTCCCGCCTCATCTCCACCAGCACCTGCACGGATTTCGAGAATGACATTCTTTTCGTCGTTTGGATCAGGAGGAATAAGTGCTATTTTGAGTTTTTCTTCCAGAACAGGAATGGTATTTTCTAGATTGCTAACTTCTCATTTTGCCATTTCACGAAGCTCTTCATCGGATTCTTGTCAGAGCATTTTTTTGGCTTCTTCGAGATCTGAGAGGGATTTTTCGTGCTCATGATACATTTTGACAATAGGGTCGAGGTATTTTTTTCTGATCAAGAGTTCTTTCATCCGTTTTTGATCATTATAAATATCTCCTGATTCTAGGAGTTGCTCTATAGACTGGAGTTCTTGGACAAGTGGTTCGAGAGAAAAAATCATATCCGGATTATACACAGAATCTCAAAAATAAAAGATTATTTGATTGAGAAAATAATTATACGTGTAGTATATATGCTATGTCTCTTGCGTCACTCCAACGATATGGTGAATGGTATTATACTCGGTATTTTCCTTCCAGAGCTTTTTTGCGAGAAAAAATTATGAAAAAATGTCCAGATTCTGAGCTTGTTCAGTCTGTTATGGATGCTCTTTCTCCATTATTTATTGAGAAAAATATTATAGAAAGTCGAGTCCACGACGCTATCTCTCAAGGGAAAACGATCTACCATATTCGACAAAAACTGAAACAGAAGAAATTTGATACAGCTCTTACTGAGGAAGTACTTGAGGGATTTATAGATATTTTTCAGGATGATGAGACATATCGAAAAGTCATAGAGACTTTTTGCCAAAAAGCTCAAAAGAAATGATTTTCTCGGAAAAGAACTTCCTATGAACTCAGGTTTAAATACCCTGATTCTCAGGCGCTTATCTCAGAAATATTACAGGAGTATAGCGATTATACCATTCTCAAGAATAGCATACCAATACTTCTCAAAACGTGATTGCCAGAAAAGATCATACAAAAATGTCTTCAGAGGTGATTTACCCTGAGTGATATTCAGAAAGTAATGAAGGAACTTGTTTCTTAAGAGAGTTTCCTTTTTTGTACGTAATATGTGCTGAATCCTGCAATAGTGAGACTGAGGAGGATAATAAGGAGTATTTTGGTACCTGTTGGGATCTCTGTCATCGCTTCCACTGTAATACCCATTTCACACTCTGGGGCAGCGATGTCATCGACAATACAGGCGACCGAATATTCTCCAGGCGTGGTAAAGGTAATATTCTTTGAACACGTATCATACGTATTGACGATTTCACCATCTCTGCTCACTTCGATCTGACAAGTACTGGACGAATCAGTGGTGTTACAGGTAATCTCAGTCCGAAAAGGAGCTCCTCAAAATTCTCCTTCAGAGCTATCAATATTTTCACACATAGATGGTTCGTTGACGACGATAACAGTGATTTCAGTGTCATCGCAGTCATCCACACCTTGGTTTGTGTCGACTCATATACCACTTACACACACTGTATTCTTTTCATCAGGAAATGTGTTTTCCGTGACTGATCTTTCTCGGCACATATAGGCAAAGAATTCTCCCGGATCAAAGATACTATCTTTATCTCCGATATTTTCTATTAGTTCTCGTGTTTCACGAGTATCTTTTGTACAATCAGAGGCAAGTTTATCAGTGATGATGAGGTTTTCTAAGGGTTCATTTCCATTATTCGTCACTTTTACAGAAAATTCTGCCGTTCCATCTTCATCGATTTCTTGTGTATCATCGAGATTATCAATATCATTTTTCTCTATTTTTATATTTGGATTTGATTGTTTCATAAATATCTCAGTGATATCTGAATCAGATACATTTATGGAAGAAATTGCTCCGACACCTGTAATTGAGGCAGTATTTCTATTATTTGGAAATGTAGAGCTTGTAACATTTGATTTTGTACACTGATAGGTAAAAGTCTCTCCAACATCAAAATTTGCTGTTAATCCACCAGCATAGAGCACAGCTGTTTGAACACTACTCCGATTACAATCCGAAGCATATTGGTCTGTGATAACGACATTTTTGAGAGCTTCATTACCATTATTTGTAAATCTCACAGTGAAGGTAGCGGTTCCATTATTTTGGACTCTCTGTATATCATTGCCATCGTCATCAGGTGTTCCTGGGGTAGAATCATCTTTATCGATGAAAATACTTGGGATGGGATTTACTGGAGGATTGGTGATAGTAATGTTTTTTGTACAAGCATCTGGTGTGGAATTTTTTCCATCAATATAACATTTGATGGCATAGACACCAGGTGTAGCAAAAGTCATAGTACCAGTTGGAGTTGTACCAATAGACGTTGCACCATTTGTGATATTATAGCTGGTTGCATTACTCGCATTACAAATATAGGTGATAAGTGTATTGGCTGTAGTAGAGGTGGAGGATACTGATAAGTCATTACAAACTGGAGCACCAGATATGGTTAAATTCTTATTACAAGTTCCTGAAGTAACACCAGCATTCTGAGCATTTTTGGTATAACATTCAACAGAATATTCCTTATTGGCCGTTGCGGTATTTGCGGGAATAACAAATGTTTTTGAAGCACTACTTTGGTAATCTATAGTACTTAAGATGGTACTTCCTTGTCTAAAGATGAATTTATATGCATCGGTATTCGTCCCAGAGCACACTGCTGTAATAGTGCCTCCATTATAAGTAAGAGCTCATTGTGTCACAATATCGAGATTATCACATACTGGCAAGATCGGCTGAGGATTCGTGACCGTGATGGATTTTTGACACGCCGGAATTACACTGTTTCCATTTACAGCACAGCTGATGGTATAAGTACCTGCAGTTCAGTAAGAGAGTACTCCAGACGAGCTGGTCAATGTCACTAATGGGATTCCTCCCAGGACACTATATGTCGTCCCAAGAGGAGGACTCAAAGGATAATAGTTTGTTCTACATTCATAGCCGACTGACCCTCCTGTACTGATTGTTTGATCAGAGACTATGAGATCTTGACATACGGCAGGCGTGATTGATTCAGTTTGACAAGTCGCGCTACATCCATCTCCACTTACCATATTCCCATCATCACATTGTTCTCATTTGGCTGAATCAATGCTATTATCTCCACACCATTTTGGGAAAGTAAATGCACACTGAATATGATCTTCAAGCGCTCCGTCAACTCACGTTGCGATATTTGTAGTTCGCGATGCTGCATTAAAGGCAATTCTCCACATTGGTTTATTTTTATCACTTTGTGTTGCGCTGCCACTGACGCCATCGAGAGATATACCACCCACTGAACGTACGTAGGTTAGAAGGGGATCTGCAGTATAAAATATTCAAAATATTCTATTAGTATTTGGAGCATTATTGGCTGTTTGCCAAAAAGGTTGCCTCTGGGGATCCGAAACAGAGATCTCCTCAAATTTAAATCATTTTATATTAGATCGCGTTTCAGATAGATCAGAGCCAATCGTAAATTTCGGATTCAATACATCCCAATCTACCCAAGTCTCATCTGTCCACATAATTCTTGGTGATACACCAGGTACATCAAAGGTATCAGAGAGATTGGCTATATTTTCTATAGCATGGCCTGACCTATAGTAGAGATCGGATGTCTTAAAACAGGTACCACATTGATAGGTAGTGCCATTTGAAAGGGTACCAGATTTATAACCAGTAAGTCGAGTATCATTACAATCAAGACTCGTAAAATTTTCTGCTAAAACAAAAGTGTTTAGCAATAATACCAGAGAAAGAAAAAATATTTTTTTCATAAAATTAGCGTCAATAATTATTAGTAGGATTCACAGGTCATCGAAAATCAGCTGGTGTCGTAGGTCACATAGATGTACCAGAATTTACTCAACCATTAAGACTTCCAGTTCCATTGGTTCCTCCTGGAATTGAGATTGGTGGAGCGTCAGGAGTCCCAGGCCCCTCAGGTGGAATATCTGGTGTTCCTGGCCCCTCAGGTGGAACATCAGGTGGATTTGGTCCCTCTGGTGGATTATCAGGATTGCCTGGTTTTTCTCGTTTTACTCCTCTACTGCCACCTCATTTGAGATTAATAATAAGAGGCATTCGGAAGTATACGGTAGCAGGGAGATTATCGAGGTAACTCTCAGGCGTATTAACACTTTCTCCAATAATTAAGTTGGCACAATCCTTCTTAATGGCACAGACTCTGAACTTGCCAGATGTCTCTGGAATAAGGAATATGAAAGCCTCTCAATCAAAGTTATTTTCTCATGGTGACTTTACCCTTCTTGTAGTGTTGTATCATGCTATATGTCCATATCTTCCTTGTCCTATTGCTCTCACAAGAGCATCTGGAGTGATATTGAATCACTTGACTTTAGAAAGATTGTCCGAATAAGTATCCGCTATAGACTTGTTATTGATTTCACTGTTTCTGAATACTTGAGCAACTGAATCTGGATTTGTAATATCTACATTTTTGAGCAATTTTCGAGAATATGCTGTGCTCTTTTCAGATACATTATAACCCCCACCAGTTGTTCGATCATTCTCTGTTTTCCATTTTTCTGGATTTCCACTGTAGGCATCAATCATCTTTGTTACTCCTGGAGTATATCGGCTATGTACGAGACTATAGATAGCCCTCTGATCACCACGCTGATATTTATAAGAAGGGATATCTTTACCTGTCTCATCACGATAGGGGGCATTCCCTCCACTATAATAAGCATGGATAGCTTGTCGAATATATCGAACATTTGGACCATAGATAGCTTCGCTTGGGAGTACATGAGTATCAAGAAATGTTTGTTCTGATCAATAACCACTGAGCATACTCAGCATTTTATTATAGCGACCAGTTTCCGATCCGCTTTCTGCGAGTCATCGTACTGTCTGTGTTTGAGCAAGTTTTTCTAGGAGACTAACACGTCGTCCCTCTTCGGGACTTCCTGGTTTAAATTTGATACTTGCAAGTGTTTTCTGTGTATCCCATGGTCAGAATTCTTGGGCTCTTTGGAGATTTTTTGCTCGTCCTTTTTTGACTCAGCTTGTGAGCCAATTGCTACTGACATCAATTTGCGCTCCAAATTCCTCTATAGCAGAGAGGACATAAGCAGCTTCTTTCCCATAGAGTCTTTTGGCTTTTTCAGTCGCTCATGTAGTAATGCGCATTTTTTCACTTTCATTCCAAAATTCATTATGAGCTGCTTGAGCTTGTTCCCGAGCACCTTCACCATGGAGAGCTTGGGTGATTGCATTTTTAGAAGGGAGGTCAGCTTTGTGAAGGGGGATAGGAGTACGGATTTTACCAAGCAAGATACTTACTCCTCCTGTGAGGATAAAGGACACAACTCCTACGAGAAGAGTTTCGACGATAGCTTCTTGGCGATCTTTTATCGTAGCTGGTGCTGCTATGATTTGTTGAACACGAGCTTCATCTTGTGCACCAAATGATCTACCCATTTTTTTCATAAAGTTTGAAAATTTTCGTGCATTTCATGATTTTGCAGCATCCCGTGCGGCACTTTCAAATCCTTGTTCAATAAGAGGCAAGAGCTTTCCCTTTGCTTGAGGATAATCACTTTCGATACTTGCGAGCCACTGTTGTCTTTTTGGTCCACCAAATATCACTCAAAATAAACCTCACTCTATAATTCTTCCATTGAGATCTTTGGCGATTCCGAGGACCATTTTTTGATTCGCTCGTGAGCTTTCTGTTGCACGCGCCATTGCTCATTCTGTTCTGAGTACTCAGAGACTCTTGCGAGTATCACCGATTACTCCTCTTCGAGCAGCTTCATATTTTTGGAGGAGATCCGGCTCTCGTTTGAGTTTATCCATAAAGGTGAGATTTTGCTTTGTTTCTCACTTGTATCGGTCAGTAAAGCTCTTTCAAAATCTGTTTTCGTATTGTTCTACGAAAGCTTTTCTTTGAGCTTTACTTGCTGATCTTACGAACTCTTGCTCATCATTGAGATAAGAAGGAGACAGTTCTTGTTTCTTGAATCATGCCATAAGAAGGGATTAGTTCCCACCTATTTTCTCACACTTTTTACCCCTTAGCAAATACATTATACCTTGACAAGTTCATAATATATCACACAAGATAAATACTTCAACAGATTATGAAAATTTCTTCATTATTTTTTTCAAAAATACTCTTTATTTTTTGAATACCACTCTCAGCATTGAGGTGCCATACAGCATTGTGTGGAATGAGATGACTGAATTCTGAACAGGGGAGAGCCCTTTCGCAGAAATCATCCACGAGAATTTTTCTATCCGATGGTATGAGGTTGGCTAATTCGGCAGCATAGAGAGGCTCAGTCTGTGTTGTTCCAAATATAATAGTCATTTTTTTCTTATGACCAATCTGATTGAGCATTTTGGCGAGAATTTTTATATTTTGTTCGTTATTAGCCGTATCTACGAGAATATGAGGAAATATCCATTCAAATCTTCCTACATTATGGACATTTTTCAGACCCGTCATGATTTTTTCTTGCTCGAATCAGAGATCTTTCAATGCTTGTAGAACCAGGAGGGCGTTCTTTTGTTGATGATCTCCAGGGAGGTTTGTGATTTTTAGAGTTCCGAGTTCCGAGTTCCGAGTTCCGAGTTTGGCTCAGATTTTTTCACAGTATTCTTTTACTTGTATATTTTGAATCCAAGTGTAGAGATTTGTACCATTTTTTACAATGCCGAGTTTATTTTTGAGAACACTTTCCCGTGTTTTCCCGAGTATATGAGAATGTTCGATAGTAATCGAAGTAATAAAACAGGCGAGAGGGTGTTCAAAAATATTGGTTCCATCGTAGAGACCTCAGAGTCCTGTCTCTACTACGGCATAATCGACTTTTTCATCGGTGAAATAGAGTACCATTGCCACTACCTGTATTTCAAAAAAAGAAAGCTCAATAGTATATTTTTTTGCCAGTTTGAAAACACTTTTGTAGTATTTATTCAATCTTTCGTTGCTTATGGGGCGTCCATTGATCTGGAATCTTTCAGTAATATTGATGAGATGTGGCGAGGTGAAGAGTCCGACTTTTTTATGAAATTGTTTAAAAAGTACTTGCGAGATCATCTGACAGACGCTTCATTTTCCATTACTTCCTGTCACATGAAACACTTTGAGCGTATTCTGTGGCGAACCGATATATGATAAAAGGCGGAGAATATTATCTCTTCATACTGTCATGCCTCATGGAGTGAGAGACATAACCAGATCAATATATGAGTGATTTTTCTTGAGAAATTCCACTGGAGATGTTAGGAATTTATTCGGATGAGAGCTGACCGTCACCAACGATAACCTTTGCATGTCGGAGAGCTTTCTCTCCTCTCATATATCACTTCTCCACCTCTACCTGAATAGTTGAGAGAGCATGGGGTACCTGAGATATCACATCATGGAGGTCGGGATTTACTTCTTGCCCTACCGAGTCCATAGGCGTGATACCAAAATCACTCACAACTTTTTGCATTCAGCGCACAATAGAACCAATTCATTCTACCCAATTATTTTTTACAAAATCTTCGGGTATATGTTCGAGAGCACGTTCGAGATTATCGAGGATGGGGAGAAATTTGAGTATTGTTTTATCCTCTACCCATGGACCGATTTGTGCTGATTCTTCTCGGCTTCGACGGATGAGATTACTATAGTCCGATTGTGCACGAGCGAGCTGTTCTCGTAAATCAATAATTGTATTTTGGAGTTCCTGGAAGAGGACATTAGGGTCCGTGTCATTTCATTGTGCACCTTGTCCAGTAGATCATCCTGAGTTTTCAATACTCTCTGAAGGAGATTCTTCTACGATTTGTGGGTCAATAGCGGGGTCTGATGGCATAGGAGGAATAAATAGTAAAATAGGAGCACAAGAAGTGAAACTTCTCGTCTTTTTTGGGATATATTTTTCTTACTTGAGCAGAGATTTCTTAGCGGCTTGTACGAGAGTAGAGAGCTTTTTCTTTGCTGCGACTGCGGCTGGTGATTTTCAGAGTTTTTTGAGAATGCCAGATTTTTCTGCATAGATGGATTCTATTTTATGCTGTATTTCGACAGCATCAATGCCATTTTTTTTGAGCTCTGAGATAGTTTCAGCGAGTTCCATTTTCGCGAGGTCGAGAAATTTCATCAGATCATCTTTTTTTGAAAGAAGGAGTTTTTTATTTTCTGGAGTCCAATATTCTTTTTTGATTTCCTTGAGAGCGTTCTGATGTGTTGTGAGGATTTCTTTCCCTGCATCTATTGCCTGGTCTGTGAGAGTGGTTGATTTTTTGGTGCCTTTTTTACCAGTTGTTGAGAGATTTTTTTGAGCATATTTTGCTCCCACGACCACGCCAGCGAGATATCCCAGTGCAATAAGAAATTTTTTCATACAAAAAGAATTAAGAAATAATGTTCTTATTGTATAGGACTTTTATTGCTTTGCAAGATGTTTTATTGGACCTTTCAAATATTTTTGAGGTAGATATACATCGCTTGTGCTATTTCCCCTCGAGTTACCGGTTCATTTGGACCAAATGTATCACCACTTATATTCTCAAAGAGTTTCTTTTTAAAAGCAAATTCCGCATAGGGTTGTGACCAATGCTTTGGATCAACATCCTTCCAGGTTTTCGTGATTTTCTGTGGCATTTTTTCTCCAGCAGCAAGAGCAAATATAGCCAGGAATTCAGCTTTTGTGATATTGTTGTTTGGGTTAAAAAGAGGCCTATCCGTTGAGATAATTTTTCTTTTTACCGCTTCGGTAATAAGAGGATTGAGCCAATGATCTTTTGGTACGTCTTTAAAAATTCCTACGAGTATTTCGCCATGATGGATGATCCCGAGAGAATTCAGAACCATTCCGAGTAATTCCGATCGTGTCACAGTTTGATGGCTCCTAAAGAGCCCATCGTCATATCCTGAGAAAACTCATTTTTTTGCAAAATAAGTAATGGCGTCATAATATTTGCTATCTGATGGTACATCTGGAAATGATGTGGTAGTATTTTTTGTTTCAGTTTTTACAACAGTTTCAGGATTATTTATAGCAGGATCTTCTTGCTGCACAGGTTTATTTTCAATATTTGATACTGGTATTGGTTTTGAGATTGATATGTCTTTGCCATCGACTGCGGTTGCGTGATCTATGAAATCGATAGGGTTTACGGAATAAAGATCTATCAAGTCTTGGTTCAGGCCATTACTGACCCCATCAAAGAATGACATACCAGCTACATTTGCATCATCAAAATCAAAAGGCCAATAAGGGTGAAATGGAGCATCACTATTATCGATTTGGAGATGGAGATGTGGTGTAGTGGTGATACCAGACATACCTACTTTTCCTATGATGGTTCCCTTGCTGATGATATCTCCTGTGTTTACGGAGACACTATCGAGATGGAGGTAATTCGAATAATATTTTCCTGTCACATTGTTATATTTCACGTTTCTATGTTCCACGACGACATATTTATTATTATCATCGTTGACTACTTTTACGACGATACCATGAGCAATACTAAAAATCGGTGTCTGCATAGGTGCCCTAATATCTACACCATCGTGTGATCCAGCACCGACCTGTCTTTCCTCGTCCATATAGGCGCCTTTATAGACGGTAATATAGGTGAATAAACTATTAAAATCCGTCAACATGTCACTATATTTTGGGAGTGGGATGAGATCATCTTGAGCGATTTCGCTATACGTAACCTCAGCACGTCTATCGATATAATCGCTTTTGCGCCAATCAGGTACAAATGCTATAGGCATCATAGCTCCATCGAAAGATTTGACAGCCCCATTTTGGGATATAGAGAGAATCCATTTCTGATGTGGGAGTATGACAAAAAGAGCCGCAAGAGCGAGAACACCATTGATAACCCATAATTTGGTAAGATGAGAACAGATACTAGATGAAGAAGTCATAAAGGATGTTTTATGGCAATATCATATCATATGTTTTTTTCAGAAGCAAATGTTTGACATTATTTTTTTGTGCATATCATTTACACTATGAAATGGATTATTATTAGTATAGCATGTGGAGTCGTCGGATTTATGATGTATTCCACGTATTCGAGTATAAGTACTCAGCTAGAGTCATCGGCGATTGGTACAAAACCTGCCGCTCCTGCACCAGCGAAAGTTTCGGTAGAAAAAGTAGAAAAAACTCTTATAGATACAAAAAACCAGATTAAAAAATAATCTATGCATCCACACGAGATACACCATATAAAGACGTATATTGTATTCTTTATATTGAGTGCTTCCTTGATAGGTTTATTGGCATATCTCTATATTCCTATAGGCACAAAGAATACCGTACAATCATCAGTCATTCAGGAGGCCCTTCTTCCTCCAGCAACAGTACCTCCTCAACTCACACAAACACAATCAATGCCAAATGTCATCACACCCGTGGGGACAGGTGTCGTAAAGACCTCAGAAACTGATGTTTCGGTACGACGTATGCGGCTCGTCAAAATACTACTTCGTTCACAACAAGAACTCAAAACACTGGAGGGGCAGCGGAGTGCTTCCCCAAAATGACTCGATACAATATCTGAAGATGCAATACAAAAATTACGAGAGAAGATCGCAGCACTCGAAAAACTTATCACAGAGATACAATAATACTACTCTTTTGAGAGAGGGGCTATCCTGATATTGAGACTTTTTACTCCACTAGAAAATGCTATTTGAGCCACGTCTCACGCAAGCGAGATGATAGTGCCTCGTCAAAATTTTTGATGAGAGACACGGTCTCAGAGAGAAAAGTCCTGTACTATATTGTGCACTTTTCTTCCGAGTCATAATGTTCGTGGTTTCGCATCAGCTGTTGTCAAGTAATCTCACCCTCAAATAGTTTCATTTTTTTCTGAATCGGAAAAAAAAAGTTCGCTTATAAAATTCCATCTTTTTGGCACAATATCTTCTCGGTATTCTACCGGTATTTCTGTGACGAAACGACTCATAATATTGCTGGAATAAGTACCAAACGTATATCGTTCATTTGCTCGAGTTATGATGAGTTTCTTTTTGGCACGTGTCATGGCTACATAAAAAAGTCGTCTTTCTTCTTCAAGCTGATCTGGCTCAAATAGTGTCCGAGAATGTGGAAAAATCCCTTCCTCAGCACCAGCAATAATAACATGATCAAATTCTAATCATTTTGCACTATGTGCAGTCATAAGAAGTGTCTTATCTCATTCTCATTCATTTTCTTGTTCAGCAGTAATAAGTGATATATCTTCGAGAAAATGCATCAGTGACTCTCTCGGGGGTATCTCATCATAATGTGATGCAAGATTCTTAAGCTCACTGATATTATCCATTTTGGCTTCAACATCTGGTGGAGAAAAGTTTTCTTCGAGGTAATCACGGTATTTTGTAGCTTGAAGAACTTGTTCGATGAGGATTCTTGCTGGAAATTGATAGGAAAGTGTCTCTATGTCTTCAATAAGTATACAAAATTGTGTTAAAGACGATTGTGCTGCTGTTTTTAAGAGAGGAATATTGGTAATATGATTTTTATCTTTTGCAAGGTCTAGGAAGTTAATACCTGAACTTTCAACATAGTGTATCACTCGTTCGATAGTTGTAGGACCTATTTTTCTCGTAGGCACATTTACAATTCTTTTCCATGCAATACTGTCCTGAGGAGTCAAAATGACTCGTAGATAGGCGATAATATCTTTGATTTCTTTTCGGTCATAGAACTTGAGTCCTCCGATAATTTCATAGGGCACTCCATGTCGGATCAGTGCTTCTTCGATAACACGTGATTGTCCATTGGTACGATAGAGTATCGCCCATGAAGTTGGATTCTTTTCGACAAAACATGCAATTTTATCCGCTTCTTCCCGTTCACTCGAGCATTCATGGATTTGGATTTTATCTCATTCTTCTTGATCAGTCCACATACGTTTATCGAGGGCGGAAGCATTATTTTTTATGACGATATTTGCTGCATTGATGATATTGGACGATGATCGATAATTTTGTTCGAGTTTGACGACTTCTGCTTTTGGAAAATCTTTATTAAAATTGATAATATTTTTGATATTGGCTCATCTCCAGGAATAAATGCTTTGCCAATCATCACCGACGACACAGAGATTTTTTGATTTACTTGCGAGAAGCTCGATGATTGCATACTGAATAGAGTTGGTGTCCTGATATTCATCGACACAAAAATACTGAAAACGATTATGGAAATATTCCAAGACGCTCGGTATCTGAAGAATCTCAAGAGTCTTTGCGAGAATATCATCGAAATCAAGTGCATTATTTGCTTGCATTTTCCTCTGGTAGACAGGGAAAATCTCAGCGACGATTGATTGAAAATGATTTTCAGCTGTACTCGAATAGGCATCTGGTGAAATCCCGCTATTTTTTGCGAGAGATATTTCATATTGTATTTTTCGTGGTGGTGCTTCTTTTGGGTCAATCCTTTTTTCTTCTAAAATAGTTCTTAGGAGTGATATGACATCATCGGTATCATAGATAGCAAAATTTCTCTCGTAGCCGATTTTATCAATATACAGACGGAGAAACATCACGCCCATCGAGTGAAATGTCGAAACCAGTGGGAAGTCGCGAGGCATACCAAATGACTGGGGAATATATCGTCCCAATTTCTTCGCAATTCGTTCGCGCATTTCTTTTGCTGCTTTATTTGTAAAAGTGACACAGAGGATTGATTCAGGAGAGATTCAAACGGTATTAATCATATGATAGACCCGTTCCGTCAGAGTATGAGTCTTGCCAGATCATGCTCCTGCGAGGATAAGAAGGGGGCCATCGATGATATCGACTGCACGGCGTTGTTCTGAATTAAGAGAAGAAGACATGTATTGACTATAAGAAATAGCTCCACGAAAGTGTCGAGATAATAGCGTGAAAGGGGTAAAAATCAAAAGAATAGGTGTTTACTTTTTCTCTACACTTGTGCCATCTTTTCCATCAATAATCTGATATCATTGTGCTTCTATTTCTTTTCGTACCTCATCAGCTCGTTGAAAGTTTTTTTCTTGTTTTGCGAGCGTTCTTTCTTCGATGAGCTTTTGTATTGTTTCTGGTATTTTTTGTTCTTCCGCGAGTGACCAGTCAATAATACCAAAAACACTATCCCAAGATTTCAGAATATCGATAGTAGCATTTTTTTCGCTATCTGAGAGTTTTTGTTCATCGATAGCTCGGTTCACTTCGGATATACAATCGAAAATATGCGTCACAGCATGTACGGTATCGATATCATTTTCGATATCTGCTACAAAGCCCTGCATAGCGGTCTGAAGATAATCACGGAAATCACGTCGAAATTTCCCATGCAGATGTGGATTGTAGGATCGGAGGCGTTTGAGGAAATTATCAATATTTCAGATAGTCATCATAGCACTTTCGAGCCGATCAAAAGTAAAGTTAAAGTTTTCTCGGTAGCGATTTTGGAGACACATCAGTCGAAAAGACCGAAAAAGAAGGTTTTTCTTATCAGGATATTTCTCTTCGAGATCTTTGAGTGTATAAAAATTTCCTGCCGATTTGGACATTTTTTTGTTATCCACCAAGAGATGACCGGTGTGCAGCCAGTAGTTGCTAAATGTTTTTCCCGTGACGCCTTCTGTTTGAGCGATTTCGTTTTGATGATGGGGGAAGATGAGATCACATCCACCCATATGAATATCTATCTGTTCGCCATGACCCCACATATTACAAGCACTACACTCGATATGCCATCCTGGTCTTCACTTGAGAGTGACCGTTACCAACCCCCCCTGCCCCCCCTTGACAGGGGGGAGAATATCAGCTTGTTTTTTGCTCGTCACTCGTCACTCGTCACTCGTCACTTGGAATTTCGCTTCCCAAAAATTTTCCCCATCAGCTGCATCGTACCCTTTCCAGAGAGCAAAGTCGCTTACATTCTCTTTCTCATATTCATCAGACTTGGTTCGTTCTCCTGCTCCAGCTTTCATACCTTTCATATCCAGATGAGCCAGGTTTCCATAGTTTTTAGATGTCCGGATATCAAAATACACGGAACCATCATCGGAAATATAGGCGTGTTTTTTATCGAGAAGTTTTTGAATAATTTCTACCATTTCAGGAACAAGCTCGGAGATAGGTTTGAAACGATTGAAACTCGTGATATTAAGTTTCTTTAAATCTTCAAAAAAGTACCGAGTATACATCTCGGTAAATTCCTTGAGAGATATTTTTGCTTTCTGACTATCACGAATAGTCTTGTCATCTATATCAGTCAGATTCATCAGCGGGTGCACTTCATACCCCAGAAACTGCATCGAACGAATCACAATATCAGAAAGGGTATAGCAACAGAGATTACCAATTTGTGCATAGTTGTAGACCGTTGGTCAGCACACATAAAACTTTACCGTATCTTCCGAGAGAGGTTTAAATGGCTCGATAGTACGAGAGAGGGTATTGTAGAGATGGAGCATATGCTCCTATTATAGAAAAAAGGAAGAAAGTGCAATTCATCTCGATACTAGATTTTTCCTTACTTACTTTCCTCACATTTGAACCATGCTCCACTATAGAGTCCTAAAAGATTTTTTCCCTTTCCTGTTAATAGTTGGCCAAGAGTTCTAGTGTCGTCCATGCTAGCATTATCTATCCATCATATTTTTGCCATTCCTATAAGTATTTTGGCAGTAGCATCATGTTGGACTAAGGTTGGTAAGTGCATTTCCAAACAACGACCAGAATACATAAGTCACAATGCTCCATTTAGAAATGGTATGAGCTCAAGGTCTGTCGGGCATGCTTTTTGCAAATTTGGTTCAGTATTGATGATGCTCTCGAGGAAGGATAAATATACTATATGCGCATCTTTAAATCTTGTCAATTCTTCTACCTCCGATCGATATCTAGCTTTTGCTTCCAAAATCTCCTCAGAGATAGTAAAAGCTCATAAATCGATTCCAAGGAAAGATGCTCATTTGGATGTGAGAAGTTTACTTCACTCCCTTAGTTGTTCTCACCACCCATCTGAAGCTGAACATTTCCCTCTCTCATCTAATAATCCTAACTCTACAAGAGCTGAAAAATTAGGAGTTCTTTTTCATTCTGTGTCTCGGAGATTTTGGCGTAATTCTGCAGCCAATGTTTCAACATCTCTGAATATTGAAGCTGCCATTGTTTTATCCTCTTCCGTGAGAGCAGTAGTAAGATAGCCATCTTTGGGAGCTAGCACATCATCCCTATCAAGAATCACTTTATCAGCATCCATAATAAAAATTAATAATCAAAGATAAATATGTTATTTACTATTTGCCTTTGTCAAGTAAATGGGGATGGAGGTAATTTTTTCTTATTTTTGACCTTCCATGAAGTCTTTATAGCTGGCGAGACGTTCTTTTCCTGTTTCTGTGAGGAAGTCATCAAACTTCCTGAAAACATCCGTATGTTTTGTGGTACCCTGAAACCATCACAATGATTGCATACCTCATAGAAGTTCTTTTGCTCAATGTATTGGTAATATTTCTATTAGCTTAGTATCAGCATGTATAAACATCAACATGATTGCCTCTTTTACAAATTCTAAAGGTGTGTATTGTGCAGGACACGCTTCCATTAATTTTGGTTCTCTACTTATGATGTTTCAGAAAAATTGTAGTTGTGCTATCCTGGAGTCTCTAGTTTGCATTAATCGTGCTACTTCTGCTTGAGTATCATCACGTATTTGTTGTACTTCCGGAGCGATAGTAAATCTCCCTAAGTCAATTCCGAGAAAGTCAGCTCATTTTGGCGTAAGAAGCTGATCTCATGGTCTCGGAAGTTTTTGATCAAAAGAAATATATTCCGTATTATCACTTAAAAGTCACAATTGAACTATTTCATTAAAATGAGCAGTTCTTTTCCCCTTATTGTCAAGAAGATTAATTCTTAATTCTTCAGCTAATATTCGCATTGATTGTTGCCTGTCCTGTGACTCTGGATATAATCAATCTATTATTGTTAAATCTCCATCATCAAAAACGGAAGTATCAAGTGCATCGCTGAGAACTGCTCTATCAGCTCTTTTCGGTTCCTCATCACTAGACATAATTAATAATTAATTAAGTAAAGATAAATATTCTATTTATTATTAGTACTTGTCAATAAATTTGTACTGTTTTTGGTTTTTTAGTGAAGATTCTGTGAGGTTTCTTGCGTTCGAAGGTGATATTATTATCATTTTCCTATGAAAAAATTTGGGATTATATGAGTCATTTTTTGCATGATTTTTGTCGTGAGTTTTTTTCTATGAAAAAATGCTAGAGTATGTGTTGTGAAGCTGGATAATACAGTGTGGAAGATTGAAATGGCGATTACGCCAGAAGAACAGGAAAGGGGATTGATGTATCGCACAAAACTCTGTGATACCTGTGGTATGCTCTTCGTGTTTGATACCATATCTCCGAAGACTTTTTGGATGAAAAATACGATGATACCGCTGGATATGTATTTCTATGATAATGATGGAAAACTGGTTGATTCAGTGAAAAATATGCGACCAGAAAGGGAAACAAAAGAAACGATGCAATATACGTCCCGACCTGCTCAATATGTAGTGGAGGTCAATGCGGGGTCTCAACTTTTTCAACCAGAAAGCTTTGATCCGAGAGAGTGTCTGTAGGAGTTTTTTTGACACCCCCGATTTCTTTTCAGTTGTCCCGCCCCCTCTGATTTTCTGGTGAAAATCCAAGGGGGAGTTTAAACCAATTCATTCCTTCCTTAGTCTATTACTTAGTCTTATTCTATTATGCATCAATGCACTCTATCTCCATTTGTTTCCCATTTGGGTGAATAAAGGCAATTTTTTGGGCATGAAGGAGGTGTCATTTTCTGCTGGTCAGATGCGATAATTCTGGGAATCGAGTCACACTCGGTCAGCCGTATCGTCTGTCACCAATCAGGGGGCATCCAATATGTGCCATATGGACACGGATTTGATGGGTTCTTCCTGTTTTCGGATTGAGTTTTACGATGGACCATTTTTCAGAAGATACTCATTTTGCGAGTCCAAATACCTCCGAAGATCCAATAACCCTATATTCCGTCTCCGCTGAATCTCCTGTATTATCGATAACCATCTTTGCCTCGTCAGTTTTCCCAGTATTGAGACGGAGAATCGGCGCCTTGATAATCCCAGATTCTGGATGTGGTTTGCCAGATACGAGAGCGTGATAGGTTTTTTTGACCTTCCGAGTGCGAAACTGTTCCGCCATATGTTCATAGCTTTTTCTCGTGAGGCAGGCGATGATAATACCCGAGGTTTCTCGGTCAATACGATGGGCGAGTGCAGGATGGTCAAATGTTCCAGAGGGTTTCCATCCTTTGGACAGAAGATAGACTTCTATTTGTTCAATCAGTGATACTTCGTTCGCCTTGTGGTCTGGACTATGAACGATCAGTCCTGCGGGTTTATTATACACAAGTATTTCACTATCTTCATAGAGGATTCTCGCGGTATCGAGTGTGCTCGAAGTATTGATGATTCGTTCTTCTTTTCTTTGCCATTCTTTCAGTGTCTTGTCATCGAGATGTACTTCCACTATATCTCATGCTCGAAGTTTGGTACTCTCGGGCATTTTCTTGCCATTGATAGTGATTTGTTTGGTTCTGAGAGCTTGATAAATTTCTCAGAGCTTTGCTCACGGAAAAATCTTGCGAATATATCTATCGAGTCGCTGACCGAGGTCGTCTGAGGGGGGAGTGATGGATTTCATAACTTTTGTGGGAGATTGTATCTATTTCATCTTTATTGTAAAAAGTGTTTTTAGTTCTTCTATGATTTTCTTGCTAAAAAGAACTTTTAGTTTACTATGCTTCAAATAATTTCTATGACTCTTACTCGAAAAATTGTTTTCTTTATCGCCATCGCTGTGTGACTCGTTATTACACTGAATTTAGTGGTATTGCCGTTTGTGACGAAGCGCTATTTCTTTGACTTTCTTCAACAATTTTATACTGAATCTCGTGAAAACCAGATCGATGCTGATATTCTGAATCTCATTAAAAAGTTCCCAGATCAGGCCCCAGCCCTTTTGGAGCAATACCGTGATATAGATACTGACCTCAATAAGCTCGTCACTGGGTTTGAAGATTACGTTAACACAGACCCGATATTTAACCGTGATTCTGTCGGAAGTGTTCTCAAAAAATCCGGTGTTGAAGAAAAACAAATCGATGAAGTGATTGGGCTCAATGCAATGTCGGTGTTTCTCAAATCTGTTCCTCTGGGGTTTAATTTTGTTGGCGAGAATGACCCTAAAAAAATCTTTATCAATCAGGTACTTGTTGCGATGATTGCTATCAATATCGCCTTTGTGGCTCTTTTGAGCGTCGTAATACTGTATTTTTTAAGACTCTCTTTCCAGCCCATTCGTACTATCACCAATACGCTCGATACTTTCTCAGCTGCTAGCTGAAATATGCTCGAATATGCGAGAAATGATGAATTTCGACCTCTCATCGATTCTCTGAATAATCTCCGTCTCCGTCTCGACCATCAGGAACAAATTCGGGCACAATTTTTGACGGATATGAGTCATGAACTCAAAACTCCTATGACAGCTATTGGTGTGTATCTTGAGGGCATCCAAGATGGAGTGATACAACTCAATACCAAAAATATTAATGCTCTCACGAGTGAGCTTTCTCGTCTGACGAGAATCGTGGAAAGCTTGATGCATTTTCAAATGTTTGAAAGTCTCCCAACCGTTTTTCATTATGATAAAATATCGCTGTACCAGATATTTTCTATCGTTCACGAGACACAAAGTCAGGAACTGAATAACAATTTGCAGACTATGAACTATGCAGCCCCTAAAAGAGCCACTATGATATTTGATCAGGATAGTCTGATACAAATATTTCATAATGTCACTGCCAATTTTCTTCGGTACGCATGATCTGGCTCTCAGCTGAGAATCAATTTTTTTGAGGAGGGAACTACCAATATTCTCATTTTTCAGGATAATGGTATCGGTGTGGGTATAGAGGATTTACCATATCTCAAGGAAAAATTTTATCAAGTCGATAAGGCAAAGACTGGAGATATTCGCGAGAGATGACTCTGAGTCTGACTCTCTATCGTGGATAAAATAGTTCGAGATGCTGGTGGATTTGTAGACCTTATTAGTGCACCTGGTGACGGATTTACGGTCAGAATCGAGATTCCAAAAAAGGTATTATAGGGGAGTGAGATTCTCCGAATAACTCAAAAGTGCCATAAGAAATGCATCCAGCTTTCCAGTACTTTCTCACTGTTTTTCAGCCGAATCGATCATCACTATGGAGTCATAGAGTTTTTTGATATTTTCTCGATCATGTCAGATTCTCTTCGCCGTAGTTTGTTGTCCGGGGGTTATCGGGAGTCATGAAATGGATGGAATAAAAGATGCTATGAGTATCTTCCGTATCATCGTGGTCAACATAGCCATAGTTTTTTCTCGGTCAGCAGTTCTGAGTGTATCTCTGAAGACATACAGAAGCTCTTTAGTATTTTTTTTCCAGAGAGGATTGAGTATGCTGAAATTATTTTCTTCAAAATAGTTTGGTAAAATATTTTTGAGCTCATCATCAGTCCATGAAGTTTTCTCAGCGAGTTTGAGCTTTTCGACCTCTTGATGGATAAAATGATGATTCCCGTTGAGTCTCTCGCGGATACGAGCTGCCTGCCACGGAGTAATATGCAAGGTTTGAGCAATATATGATTCCATTTCAGACTGAGAAGGTATCGGAAATTCATGAAGGGTAGCATTGTCTATAAGCCATTTTTCTAAGTCTGTCACAGGAGTTTTGTTTCCAACAAAGATAAAGAAATTTGTTTCTGGAGCTCTTTCGAGTGT
The DNA here is from genome assembly GCA_041660965.1 of Candidatus Gracilibacteria bacterium. Lineage (NCBI taxonomy): Bacteria > Candidatus Altimarinota > Candidatus Altimarinota bacterium. Next base: position 242,434 of record JBAZVH010000002.1, read on the forward strand.
TTGTATCCAGAGAGTATCCTCAAAAACATTTGAAAAGTTTAATTTGGATACCACAGCCATTCATTCATCTCATCCATCTCCAGATTGCTCTTGCACGAAATCCTTTTCTTCCTCTATTTTATCTTTTTCTTTTTCAGTCTTTATGATGAGATCTCGAAAAACTACCATTCTCGTCATCCCCATAAAACCAGGCGCGACACAATCTCAGAGGAGGGTACCGTATATCTCTGTTTTTGAGACTTCTGCCAGGTTCATGGCTCCATGTTTTTCGATAAATCTCTTCTTCCATGAATTGAGTGTTTCATTGAGTCGAAGTGTATTTTGTCCTCGGAAAATATGTATGTTATGAAGAGGCATGGTAACACTTAAAAGAAGAAATAAAAAAGCAAAAAGAAGAAAGAAGGAATTATCAGAAAACCTAGTAAATTCAGTAAACTTTATTGAGAGTATATGATTTTTTTCTGTTCAGTCCAACTCGTTTTATATATTATGCAATATAATAAAAAATGTGCAATTTATTTCAGTTTAATATTCAGAGAATGTTATATAATACAACTACATTTTTCATTTCTATTTCTTTATTTATTCGTTTTATGAAAAGATTTTTACCGTTTTTTGCTCTTGCTCTTGTTCTAACAGGATGTAGTCTTGGAAATATAAAAAGTAGTGTATTAGGCGGCGATTCAGCCACTCCAAAAACTGGAGATACTGTTTCTGTACATTATGTCGGTACACTTGCTGATGGTTCAGTCTTTGATTCTTCTAAAACAGAAGGTCGTACTCCGCTCGAATTTGTTATCGGAAGTGGTAGTATGATAAAAGGATTTGAAGCAGCAGTTGTAACGATGAAAAAATGAGAAAAAAAGACTGTAACGCTCGCACCAGAAGATGCGTATGGGCCTGAGTACATAGAGAAGACCATGCCTCTTGCTGATTACAAAGAATTTATTACACAAAAAGTTCCTAAAAATGTTTTGACTGGTATCGTAGAACAGAGTTTACCAAAAGCTCAAGCAGAACAAATTCTCGGCAGTTCTGCTGTTGGTACTGAAAAGAAGCTTGGCTTAGCAACAGTAAAAATCACAAAAGTCGATGGCGACAATGTCACTGTAGCTGTCAATGATCCAAATGCTCCATTTTATGGAAAAAATATTGTAGTAGGAATCACTGCTACAGCTCAAGATGGGAGTGTCGTTACTGTTAAAACAATTACTGGTGATGAAGTAGAAGTGGATATCAAACTAGACCAAACAATTGTTTTGAAAACAGCTACAGATATCACTGTGAAGACAAGAAACCCACAAAATCTCGCAGGTAAAGCTCTTACGTTTGAAATCGAACTTCTCGATATCAAGCCCGCAGCTACAACTGCAGCACAATAATTTCTGATATTTTCTTGACAAAAAGCATATCCCGCTCACAATGAGCGGGATTTTTATGCATCGATTCCTTGTTTCTATTCCTCTTACAAAAGAGATAATTATTCCCACTGGAGAACTCTATCACCAGATAGTGCATGTTTTTCGTGCACGAATAGGAGAGAATGTTATTCTTTTTTCAGAATGAACAGATGATATGATATACCAGATTACAGCTATTTCTAAAAAAAATATTTCACTCTCATTTCAAAGGAATATCCAAAATCCTTATCTTAGAAACCCAAGAAATTTGATTGTATTTCAAGCATATCCAAATAAGTTATCAACGCTAGAACTCCTTATTCAAAAATTTACTGAGCTCTGAGTAGAAAAAGTAGTTTTCTGGAAATCAGAACACGCGCAAATGCAGGATATTTCTGAAGCAAAGAAATCCCGAATTGTAACCATTGCTCGTGAAGCGCTTGAACAATGTGGGGCAAATACATCTCTCCAGATAGAATATAGCTCTCAAGGACCTCAAAAACTTCTCGAAGCATATTCAGGGCATACCCATATCGTAGGGCACTATGAGGGCAAAGAATTGCCAGAAATATCACAAGAAACCCCCGTTGCTCTCTGGGTAGGACCAGAAGGTGGTTGGTCAGCGAGCGAGAAACAATTCTTTAAAAAGAATAAGATGACTCTTTGGAAATTTAACAATCGCATTCTGCGTCTGGAGACAGCAGCTATTGTGGGGGTGGGAATATTACTTTCTTAAACCGCAATTGGTGCCTTAATCGCAGGATACGGATCGTAATCAACTATTTCAAAGTCTTCAAATCTGAATCAAAAAATATCTTTCACATCTGGATTGATTTTTAGTTTTGGAAGTGTTTTTGGTGTTCGAGAGAGTTGCTCGGCAACTTGGTCAAAATGATTGTGGTAGATATGGAGATCGCCCGATGTATGGATAAATTCACCGACTTCTAGATCACATACCTGTGCTATCATATGTACGAGGAGAGAGTAGGAAGCAATATTGAAGGGAAGACCCAAGAAGCTATCAATAGAGCGTTGATACAGCTGGCAAGAGAGTTTATTATTGGCGATGTAAAATTGGAAAAGACTATGACAAGGAGGAAGAGCCATCTGGTCAGCTTGCGCAGGGTTATAAGCGACGACGAGATTGCGACGACTATTTGGATTTTTCTTGCAAGTATCAATCACTTTTTGTATCTGATCAATGCCTTCGCCATTGAAATTTCTCCATTGGTAACCATAGACGGGTCAGAGCTCACCCCATTGCTTCGCAAAATCGGTATCAGTTTTTATTTTTTCAATAAAATTTTTCATCTCTTCTTCCCATTCTGGAGTATATTTTGGATATTTTTCTGCGAGATTATTTTTTTCGAGATACGCCTGAAATGGCCATTCATTCCAGATTCTCACATCATTGTCCACGAGGTATTTGATATTGGTATCACCAGAGAGGAACCAGAGGAGCTCATGAATAATGCCTTTCGTAAAAACTTTCTTGGTTGTCAGAAGAGGAAATCATGCCTGTAAATCACATCGAAATTGATATCAGAAAACACTTCGCGTACCCGTACCAGTACGGTCGGATCGGTCTACGCCATGATCCATGACATGTTGGAGGAGTTGGAGATATTGTTTCATAGTTTCTTATTCCTTGATTTGTTGGACAATGTCATCGAGCGAGTTGGCACCCCTCCATTTCTTGATGAGTTCGCCGGTGTTGGTGACTTGTACAAATGTATTTTGTTCTGCCACTCAATACTGTTGTCTCATGGCAGTAGCATCATCAAAATTAACTTGTAAAATGGTGAGATTTTTTGGCATTTTATCTTTATTATCAGTGATATCTTTATGAGTTGCAATACTGGAGGGTGACCAGCTAGCATAGAAAAAAAGTACGATATTATCTGATGCCTGAGCAAGAGCAGTCGGCGTATAGGGAAGATAGAGTCCACCATCTGCGATTCCCCGAGGCGTATCAGTTGGTGCGAGATTTGTTTGTTCTCCTACAGCTACACCTGTATCTGGTTTTGGGGCATCGTTTGGAGCGACAGGTGTGGTAGTATCTGCTACTGGCTCTGTAACGGCGACCTCCTGAGAGATATTTTCGGTATTAGTGGGAGGTGTATTAAACAGACTACACCCTGCGAGAAAAAATGAGGTACCCAGACACACTACAGAGAGGGCAAGAGGAACGTTTTTCATAAAGGTGAGGATAAGGATATGCACACATCATAGTATTCAAAAAGAGGTTCTTGTCCAACTGTTTTTACTGTACTTTTTTATGATTGATTTTTTGAGGTTTTTTCTATCATATAACGTATGAATGATATCACGTCTCAATACTTGGCATATACCCTAGAAAATCTTCATAAAGAAGATATAGGGGCCCTTCAGGAATTGATACAATTTCACAGAAAACAATATTATGAATACGAAAAACCTCTTATTAGCGATGAGGAATTTGATCGGCTCTATGCGCTACTGGTAGCAGGAGAAGAACGATTTGGGATTCTGCATGAATCATCCTCCAGTCCTACTCAAGAAGTAAGTCGTCTTGAGGAAAATCATTTTACCAAAGCAGCTCATCGACACGCCATGATGTCTCTGGATAATACGTATAATGCGGATGATCTCGTCGAATTTGAAAAAAGAATCAAACGCATTCTCGATGGTGACGCAGAATCATCTCGGATAATCGAATATATCGTTGAATATAAATTTGATGGACTCGGTATTGCTTTGACATATGAGGGATGAAGACTTACACGGGCTTTGACTCGTGGAGATGGAATAATGGGGGAAGATATCACTCTTAATGCTCTTCAAATCAACAATATTCCCCAATATATTCCTACACAACAACCTCTTGAGGTACGGGGAGAGATAGTAATGTCTCGCGCATCATTTGAAAAACTAAATACCAAAAGATTAGCCACCGGAGAAAAGCTCTTTGCTAATCCACGAAATGCAGCCAGTGGGAGTCTTCGTCAGCTCGATCCAAACATTACTCATGAGCGAGATTTACTCTTTTTTGCATATAGCTGCCCCGATCTAGAGGAAGGGCATAGCACAGTGAAAAAATATTTTGATATTATAGAAGAGCTATGAAAATATGGATTCCAAACCTCTCAGCAGTGGCAGTGATGAGGATTATTTTTTGAAAAGAAACACTGAATTCAGCCCATCATAGATATGATTCATATGATGGGGAAGAAGCCAGTATGTCCTTTTGATATCGATGGATTAGTAATCAAGGTAAACAATCTCACTCTCTGGGAGACGCTAGGGCTTACGGCTCATCATCCGAGATCGGCAATTTCTTACAAGTTTCCAGCTGAGTATGCTCGTACCAGAATCAAGAATATCTTTCATTCAGTTGGAAGAACTGGCGTCATTACCCCAGTAGCACAAGTAGAACCAGTCAATGTGATGGGCGTCGTGGTCAAGAATGCTACGTTGCATAACTATGATGAGGTAGTAAAAAAAGATCTCAAAATAGGGGACTGGGTTTTTATTCATCGAGCTGGAGAAGTGATTCCTGAAATTATCGCACCCATTACAGAGCTACGGGATGGATATGAAACTGAGATACTCCCTCCAAAACAATGTCCAATATGTCAATCAGAAACATATAGGGAAGGGGAGAAGATAGCACTTCTCTGTAGCAACCTCCATTGTCCCGCTCGGGAATCACAAGCGCTTGAATGGTTTGTCAGCAAACATGGTGTGGATATCGATGGATTCGGACCAAAACAAATAGAGCTTTTTCGTGAACTTGGATGGGTAACAGACATTGCTTCGATTTATGATCTCAGAGATCACCAGGAAGAACTTCTTACCATAGAGTGATATAAACAAAAATCAGTCGATAATCTCATACAAGCTATCGAGGCAAAACGGACACTGCCAGTAGAAAAAGTCATTGCCTCCCTAGGGATACCGTGAGTAGGGAAAAGAACAGCGAAATTGCTTGCACCTCTTTTTCAAAGTCAGGAAGATGTTCTTGCATTTTCAAAAACTCCCGAAGAACTTGAGGTCATAAAAGATATAGGGCCAGAAACCGCTCGATCAATTTGTGAATATTTTGGGACACACAGGGTGCTTCTCCAGAGACTTGTCGAGAGAATTCAGATAGTCTATGCACCACAGAAAGAAGAATCAATAGGAATATTATCAGGAAAAACTTTTTGTGTAACGGGTACGTTTGTCCTTTCTCGTGATGAGATCCACGCCCTGATTGAGAAACACGGGGGAGAAGTGCGAACGGCTGTTTCTGGAAATCTCGACTACCTCATCGCAGGAGACAATGCTGGGAGTAAAAAAGAAAAAGCACAATCACTGGGTGTGACTGTGCTGGATTGGTGAGAATTTGAGAGACTCGTACAGGTATAGTTTTACTTCCACTCAAAATTTTCTGCTGTATCGCTTCCGATTCTTTTTACTGTATGATCACCAAAGTGATCTCGCATAGCTTGAATAAGATTGGTAGGAAGTTTCTCGCTCATCAGTGTCTTCAAGTATTCTCTTGAGCTTGCTATCACGGGAATAGGTACTCCAGAAGCGCGAACGACAGTATCGATTGACTGAATATGCTGTTGAAGTTGGTGGAGGAATTCACTTGTTCACGAAGATGCTTCATAGATTTGAGGAATGATAGTGAGCATCTGACTACGGATGATGCATCCTCCTTGCCAGATACGCATCACTTCCATGATATTGATACCCCATTGAAACTCTTTTTCGGCAACTAAAATCAATTCAAGTCATTGTATATAGGCAGCAAGATAGGTGAGTTCGAGTGTCTCTCTGAGCGTTTTGGTATCCGGTAGCTCTCTTCATTCAAACGGAGTGAATGTGGCTGATTTTTCATTTTTTTTGATAACTGCATTTCGTCCAGAATTCCATCGAGCGAAGAGGGATTCTGCAATCGTTGGAACTGGTACTCAGAGCTTGAGAGCAGCTTCCACTGTCCAACCACCTGTTCATTTACTGCCGGCGATATCACTGATTTTCTCCAGAAGAAAGTCACTCGTGTTGACTGGATCTTTTACTCATAAAATATCCACCGTGATATCGAGAAGAAAACTACTCACGATACCAGTATTGATTTCTCGAAAGATATCCTGCATTGCAGCTTGGTTTTTTCCTGCTCATCGCAAGATATCATATATTTCAGCAATGCCCTGCATAATGGCGTATTCGATACCATTGTGCACCATTTTAACAAAATTTCCTGCAGCAGCACTTCCCACGTAAGTGACACAAGCGTTCCCTGCAAAATCTCTGGCTGCAATTTTCTGAAGTATAGGAAGCATCCTCTCAATAGTTTCGCGGTCACCACCGGGCATTATAGCTGGTCAGAGTCGTGCTCATTCTGAACCACCCGATATTCCGCATCCAATCCAATGAATATCATGTTTTATGGCTTCAGTTTGATGGGCGATAGTGGTATCCCAATGAGCATTGCCGAGATCCCATATAGCATCACCAGGCGAAAGAAGTCAAAAGAGTGTCTGAGCCACCTCGTCAGTGGCTTTTCCTGCTGGCACAAGGAGAAATACATTTCTCGGAGCTTCCATTTTTGCAATAAGCTCTGAAACAGTATTTCATACTATCACAGCTTCTCCGAGCTCAGCTTGTAGGGCAGTTACTTTTTCTATAGTTCGATTCCAGACGACGATAGATTCGTCTTTTGAGACGATATTTCTGACAAGGTTTTCGCCCATGGTTCCGAGACCGATGAGTCAGAGGTGAGACATAAAATAACGATAAGAAGTAGAATATTAGTAAACTAGCCACCTATAACACTCCTCACACACTACCCTCTCGGATCTTTCCGGTGCATAGGTAGTGATTATATTCTTTTTACATTCAGAACAAACTTTTTCATAGAGCTTTCTTGGATTTCGTAAGTCCATCCTTTCTGTATGTCTCTGATCTGGATGTTTAGTAGGAATAGGTATTCCATTCTCAATATAGAATACGAGTTCTTTTTTGATGATTTTAAATGGTTTCTGTGTGACTTCACACTGGATGATTCAGTTGAGACATTCGTTGATATTCTTTGT
>JBAZVH010000003.1 GCA_041660965.1 Candidatus Gracilibacteria bacterium
GATAGTCTACGTAATATTCATCGTATATGAGAAGTAAATCTTGATTAAACGTAACGTTATCAAAGCCGAATTTACCCCAGATCTTGATAGGGTAATTCGTATTAGGGACGAAATATAAAAATATATTCGATCCACCAAGTACACGTTCTGCGTGCCAATCAAAAGGTAATGATTGAATATTATCGACACGACCTGATCCGAAATATGCTTTACGACCCATAGGCGATGTTGAGTAACGCACGGGGCCGATATTAAATGTTAATGTCTCTGCGTTAACAAGATTAGGAACGAAATATTCTTCTTGTCCTGCTACCGCATCGAAATCATATTCTTGATAGTAAGGAATGACGCGTGTGTAAGCTGACTTTAACGACAATAACGCATTCAACCATATCAACGCATCTGCTTGTTGTTGACCCGTGACTTGTTCTAGGTCACGGGAGACAACTTGAGATAAATAATACGCTCGATTTATCAGCTCTATTGTCGTATAGCTCATCGGTCATTCCTTAGACCTTACAGTGCAAATTCAAATCCAAGTACTAATACATCACTGTCACCAGTTGCCGCTGAGTTAATGTAGAGAATCTTAGCGGTTGTATCTAACTTGGAGATCAATTCGACTTGTCCAATTTGTTTCACTGTAGAAACAGCGCCACTGAACGCAACTAAGTTAGCAGTAGCAGCAGTTGATCCAAATGGTGCGAATGCAACGTAATCAGCAGCAACGTTTGGTGTAAATTCAACACGCAAACTTACTGGCAATAAATCGATTGGCGGAACTGCCCCTGCTAGATCGACTGCTGTTAATGCTGTTGCTGTACCATTTGATAAGACAGAAATCGCAACATCCCAATACTTCTTACGATAATTTCCGTTGCCGTAATTATAGTTAGCTAAGAAGTGTGCTGAACCATCAGTACGTTGGATATCGATCCATCTAAATGAATCATAGCCAAATGGCATAACTGGTGCTGTACGACTGGTTGATAACATAGCCGCAACTGGCATTTTGTTTGATGAATCGCCGATCACATGAACGTAATACCAGGTTGAGTTCGCAAGTGATCCAGTGTCTAAACCATTCGCACCATTTACTGCTGCGTTTAAAGTTGTCGCACTGTTTGCACTAACAGACGGATTACCTTGGCTTAAGTAATTACCTAAGTTCATGTCGATTACATCGTTTTTGTCTTTAGCAAGACCTGCTGCGATAGACAAAGTTGTGTTTGATGCAACAGAGACTTGCATATTTGTAATAGACAAATACGCGTCATTGATGATTGGATCTAATTGACTCATGATTTTCATCCTTTAAAATCAGTGAAAGAAATGGGGGACTAGCCCCCACACATTAGTTATTTGGGAATGCAATACGCATGGAATATTCAGGTACTAACACTGATCCCCAAGTAGCGTCATGGATAAGACCCATTTGGTTTTGACCAAAGAGAGAACCATAAGTCATACGCATGGAGACACCGGTGTCAGCATCATATTCCGCTGCTGTTGGGAACGGATATTGATCTGGCAAACGTGGCATAGCGAGATAGAACGCATCACCACCAATAACAAGACCGCAACGATGGCTTGGAAGAATTTTCACTTGCATTCCAGCAACGATGTTGTTGTTAATGTTTTGTGTTCCACCTGCAGTTGATTGCAATGCTGGTGCAATGCTGATTGTCACACTGCCAGCACTTGATGCAGCATTCGCAGTTGCACGTACTTGCACAGGTTGATTTGATACTGAGTGACCGATGAATGTCAGGAAGCGCATATTTGGCTGACCAGATACTGCGTCTTGGAATTGTAACAAGTCACCTGATTTCACGGCGTTAGCATCTGTGCCTGCACCACTGAAAGTAATTTGAGTGATGTTTGCACCTGTTGGATCATCAGTTGATACGACAGTTAATACTGTACCTGCATCACCCAATGTTCCTGCTGTGTGAATTGGCAACAAGTTTGATTGGTAGTACATGACAGGTGGTGTACCAAATTCACCGACTTCCCATGACATTGCCATGTTGTCGTTACGTTTTGGCGCAAATTGATTTAAGCCAGTACCAACGATTGGCGGAACAACAGTGTCAGGAAGAATAACTTTAATTCCTTGTCTGACAGCACCGTAGTTCTTAAAGTTCGCAATCATCTGAGCGAGCTGTTGGAAAGAATTAATCGCTGTGAGTCCATCACCGAAGAAACGATATGGGCCTGATTCCGTATGCAACGCACCTGTTGGAACTGTTTGTCCATTAACAACAGTATTAACTGGCACATGTGAATTTGAATTCAGTGCAAGATTAACTTCGATGTTTGCACCCATTTCTGCAATTGCAGAACGACCGAATTGTTCCATGTAACTTTCAGTGTCTTTTTCGACATTGAAAATTCTTTCTTGTGCGGTAAACGCATAAGAAGTATTGGTTGCTTGGTCGCAAGTGAGTGTTAACAAACGTTGCACTGCTGGTTGGAATGACGCAACCAAACCTTGCGCGGTTGTAAAACGTGGTGGCAAATCGAATGTCACACTAGAACCAAGGTTCGCAGTTTCATTCTGGAAGTTTTTGAAACGAGTATTCGAAATGTTCATAAAACAATTCAAATTTTCGAGTAATGCTAGGTTTGCACGTTGATACGTTTGTACCTGTGTTAAGATATTTGTTGGCGTAGCCATCTCTATTTCTCCAAGTTAAAAAATCCATTTTTTGGAGGTAACGGCACGCTAAGAACTAATGGACTATCCTCTAGCCCATGATTTATTCCTGAAGTCCTTAACATTATACTCGCCATTATCCTTTCCAACCGTAGAAGGTTTTACTTGGCTTAATGGTTCGGAAGCTGAAGGAGAATCTTGTGCTGAGTCATTCATCTTGATTGAGTCAGCTAGTTTCTTCATTTCCACTTTAGCGAGTTGAGGATTAATATACGCAAGCGTTGTTAACGATGCTACTTTGCCAGGATTCTTTCCTAGCTCGTACATCACATCACCTGCCATCCCTGTTTCTGTTGCCATCTGAACTACATGAGAAATGTTTTGCAAGTCTCCGAGTCCACCAACAGTCTCGTCAAAATCAGAATATTTCCCTTTCCCTGCACCCATTTGTTGAGCAAAGTTATTCAGCATATTATGTGCTGCTGTGACTTGAGTTTGCCGTTGCGCTTCGTCTGCAATCATTTGCCTGACTTGCTCTTCCGTGAGCTGAGGCATTCCACCCATGCTTCCACTTTGTGGTTGCTGAGTATGTGCATCAAGTGCTTCACGCTTCCCTTTTTCATAAGCTGCGTGTTTGGCTTTCCCTATTAACTCATTCACATCACTTTGTCTTAACATCTTCTCTTGAGCGGACTCTTGAGCTGATGACCCAACTGGCGCTATATCCTGAAGTGGTAATCCTTCGGCTTGATCCATAAGCCTTATCCCTCTATTTTGACGATTTCCGTTGTCAACGTGCTTCCTCAGAGTTTATGTCTCGAGTAGACAGCTATTTATTCCGCGATAGCTTCGTGTAATCACTGTAACAACAAATGATCAACTGTGTCAATACTAAGCAGAATCGAAATTATGATCTATATTTTCGACAATGTTATTATCTTTGAGAGGATAGGAGTGTGCCATTGCATTAATCCACATCACTGCTTCTTCTAAACGAGTGATAGCGATTGATCCGTGGCGATTTGGTTCGTAGGTGTTAATGATTTCGATAATACTATCAACGTGCGCAACTGTATCAGCAATAACCTTTTTTGCATCTGACATAAATTGTCCTTTTTAGTCAAAATTGTATATTCACACATTTCACGTGGAACATTTCAAATGGGTATTTCAATGAGATTTGAATCATTCAAATCCAGTTTACACACTACAGTGAAATTTCTGCACTTGCAATAACATGAATCGGGAATTGTTCCTTGCCAGACAGGGCTGTGACAATGACAACCACATGAATGTGAGTTGTATGGAGTAGCTCTAGGCGTGACATCTAAAGCATTATTACCGGTGAAATAAGGGTTATGACATCCGCTCATTATTCTTATTCTCTTGACGTATTTCAAACATTCGAGAAATCATCGTTTTAAGTAAATCGCTAGAAAGAGTTTTGTATTCTTCAGGTGGATCATCATCCAGATACCATCCTCTTCCTATAGACATAAAATTACCTGCAAATTGTTAACGCTTGTCTTTTCGTTCATATCTTTTATCATCTTCCTTTCTGTCTTTTTTCTCAACTTTCTTTTGGAACTCTTTTAAGTCTTTCTTCTTCACAATACGTTTCTCATCGTTACATTTTTTCATGATCTTTCCTTACAAGTGATTTTATCCAAGCAACCATTAATCGCCATTTCACACACGCGCGCAATCGTATTGATTTCACCAGATTGAAAAAGACTGCCATCAATTGCTGTATGTATACAATTATCATCGTTAAATTTATCCCCGTTACAAAATGTAAAAACTATCATTTCATTATCATTTTTAATCATACTCTCTATTTTGCATCTCATCTTTTGACGCTTCCTTGATATTATGATCAATTTCTTTCTCTTTCAATCGATGCGTGTGTTGCATATCAGCATGTTTAATCGCAAGATCGACAGCAGCTCGCGTTTCTTCAGCCTGCGCACGTGCTTGTGCTACTTCTAATTCTATCTTGCTGCTTTGCATCTCTGTTAAGACTTTTAGGAAGTTCGTATCAGCTTCTTGTTTCTCGATAGCAATCCCTGCGGCTTTTAATTGATTCTCAACCTGATCTTGTTGAGCGTCTAATTGCAGCTTCATCTGTTCGTTTCTAGCCTTCATCGCCATCGGATTATTCTGCATCGCTTGTTGTTGCTGCTCTTGCTGCATCTGTTGTTGCTTAGCCATTTCTTCCATGAACTGATCGGCTAATTCTTTTAATTGCTCTGTACCTGAAATCTCAAGATTATCGATGAGTACTTTTAATCCCTTGGAATTCATGAACTGACCAAAAATAGGCATCGCTTGAGACATTGTTACAATTTGATTCAATGATCTCGACTTTTGGATCGCAAAGTTTACACCCGCTTCGACTTTGACACTCAATGCGTTCTCATCGTAATTGGTATAAACACCACCTGGCTGATTAATCTTTTGATATTCGCGTTCACCTTCGCCATTAACGACAGGAATGGTTCGAGGCGTAACGTAATATTTCGGAATGAGCTGCACTACGATGTTCGCAACCTGCGTTAATGCTTGCAAGAATCCCACAATGTATGGCATTGCAGCAGCATTTGATTGCGTAGCACCCTCGACAATGGCAGTACCAGATAGCTGATTATCGTTAATCCCAAGGGACGCATCGTACGAACCCAAAATAGATTGCGCCATCTGATCGACCAACGTGAATGTATTAATAACTTCTGCTGGTGGCGGAACACGTTGAATCTCCATTGGCGCTGGGACTGCTTGTGTCGGATCATTATCTTTGAACGCTTTATAGACGAGCGTATTAGCTAATTGAATATTCGTATAAGCATCTAAATATGCTTGTTCATCGGGTAATGATTCTTTAGCGACTTTGAATTTATGCTGTACGAGGTTTTCTAATTCGTTCGCAAGTGTTTGTCCTGCGAAATTCTTTAATTGTTGCAGTCCTTTCAGATGATAAATGTAAGGTCTTGTCATCTGTATGAACGATCCTTGGTTTGATCCATCACGAATCAAGATAGAATTACCGTCTACAAAGACGATAGGAAGCGCAGGATAGTCTGTTTCTACATACTCAATTACTTTGTTCTCTATGAATCGGTACCGGCAGATCGTCTCTATTTCAGTCCAGCGTGGTTTCCCTTTAATCTTAGGTGCTTGTTCAATCAATCCTGACTCATTCCAGTGGAATAGAAACTGTTCGTAGTCATCGACTGTCATCGTGTAACCATTAACAAGTTCTACAATTCTCTTTTTTCTCTTTTTCTTCTCATAGTAGTCACATAGCAATAACACGTCTTCTTGATTATTACTGTATGACCAGTTAAACCCTTCTACATTGCGTGTGAAGTCTATTCCGTGAAGATCGACATCAGGGTGTTCCTCTTCAAACTCTTCCCTTGATTTCGGGAATAACTCAAAACACCATCTGCCATCACCCTTGTGTGGTAAACGTGCTAAAGGATCAAATCCCACGAGTGTAGGATCATATACTCGATCAAACTTAATGACTTGATTGAATGACATGGGATGAGCGTACTCAGTCCAAATCTTGATAGCAGAGAACCCACCACTCAATATGTCTGTGTAAACGTTATATTCGCAACTGTTCTTATTAGCATCGAATAATATGTGTTTTAAGTGTGCGCCGACAACATCGATTAATTCTGCTGATACTTTAGCACCGTCATCTGCTGTCACTACGATTGATGGTTGTTGTTTGGAGAACTCGCCACGTAAGCGGCTAATATAAGCCTCACCAATGTTGAACTCTATTTTAGGCTTCTTTAAAGCATCCAATATCATTCTATCGTCATCAGTTAATGATGAGTCAAATACGAATCGTCTGAATTCATTGAATCGTTTGTAATTTGGCTGAAAGTTCTGATAACTGTTACGAACGTTTTTCTTTAAACGATCTAACTCTTTGGAATACCTCTTCGCAACATCCATGTTGCTTTCTCCTTGCTAACGCTGTCCTCTCAATTGAAGTACTTTCTGGAAAGTACCCATGATTCCCTTGGCTACACGTTCTTCATCTTGAAGTCTCTGAGGATTATATGCCATAATAACGTTATCGATAATACCTAATTTAATCCCATCATATATTGTATCGCAAATATCATCTTTCCTGTGTGAGTTATTAGCAGTAATCTTCCTCATGTGTTCTATACACATCTCAGTATGCTTGCCATCTTTCGGAAGAGACACCTGACCACTTGCAATATACGGTTGAATCTCTAAGAACCGTGCCGTCTTACTACCCGATACTCTTGTCCTTGGGATATCCATTATTTGTAATCCACGAACATTCTTCAGTACTGACAGTAATGTCACACCTGTTGATTTTCTTTCAATCGCAGCAACTCTTGGTCTTACTTTATAGCGCATACAGTCTGTATAGAAATTCATGAACTCAGACTCAAGGTCTTTAGGTTCAATCCGTAACTCAATACAGTTAAGCCAATGTATACCCATGAGATCAGTCTCAATGTTTCCATGTTTAATCTTGTATAGTCCAAAGAATGAGAACACGGTTGCATCATTGTAAGACTTATCTGTCTCTGCTGTATCTGCTGTAATGAACGTTGTAAGTATCTCTGGTTCCTCATCTAATACGTAAAACCAATCAGCCTTAAAGATACCACCACCTGCTGGCATTGGGTCTTGTTGATACTGTGAGGCATAAACGTATGGCATCATCTCACGCATCTTAGCGAGCGACTCAGCATTGTGCATACTTGGGTGAAGTGGGTTCCCAGCTTCATCTAAAGCAGGAATGATCACAGTCTCCCAATCACCCGTCTTTATCAGATTAGCCGCAAGGTCATCTTCATGCAGTCTTTGCCCAATGAATATAATGGGTGTCTTGTCAGGATCATTTAATCGAGACTGTAATGTGCTGAAGTACCATTCATTGACTGATTTACGGATAGTGTCAGAAGTAACTTCAGATGGCTTATGAATATCATCGATGATAATACAACCACCAAAACGATTAACACCTTTAATCCCTGCACCACGGCCTGTGATCTCACCGTCTGCACCTGCAGCATAGACTGTACCCCCAAGTGTTGTCTCAAAGTTCCCTTGAGCTGACGTGTCCCCAGAGACACCTAAGCCAAACAAGTCCCTGTACTCTAACATCCCGACTATTTGCCGTATCGTCTTAGTCTGTTTCTTAGCAAGTCCGAGTGAGTACGACACGTATAAGAAGTTCGAATCTGGGTATTGTGCAAGTGCCCATGCGACAAAGTTTATTAACAGTTCTGTATTATGTGTGAGTATTAACCCTTCACCCACAGCAAACAAATGGTCATGTGCATCTACCGTAAAGCAAACCATTTCTGTCGGTTCGCAATCAACGACTGACTCGATCAGTCTTCGAGGTGCGCATCGTAAGCCTTTAGAGACATATTGCTGCTTTCTTGCCAGTCTGAATGGATCGATATCATCTGGTAACCTGATATTTAAAGTCTGAGTACCACACCTTCTCGTATATACCTTGTACGTGCCACCTAGTGAGTTGACTAGATACCCTACACCATCAATGATGTTATGGTTTGTATTAGTAAATGAGACTTGCCCGTTCTTTCCGCAAGTGCCATCAGTATCCATTAGTCCCTGAAGTAACGCCAATCTGTCCCAAGGTGCCCATAAATAACAATCGACTGGAATGTGTTTATTCTTAAGTAAATTACTTTGTCTTAATATTCTACTTAACCCCAATATTCCGTACGTCTTTGCTTGTCCACTGTTTTGATGAGTATGCAGTCTCATCTCATAACCCTTGTCACGGAACGCTTGTATAATCTCCTCATCCATAGAAGTGATAGCAGCATAGTGTGAATGACCATCACCAAGCCAACACCCAAATAAGTATGGGTCTATGAATGGCATATTATTCCCATAGTCCCCATTGACTAGTGGTACTCTCCATCTCTTATGTCCATCTGGCTCATATAATGAGTGCGCAATCTCCGATGTTAATAGCGTCTTAGGATGATCTGGAAAATGTCTATTATAGACAGTCCACATGTGTTGATCGTTACATACAACCGACTGGCCATCTGAGAATAAGACTTGTTTTGCGGGTAATACACCTTGGGGAAATACGCCTGTTACCTTAGTAAAACCCTGTGAACCCACAAGGTAGTCACCTATCTTTATGTCCCCTGCAGCACACCATCCTTCAGAGGTAAGCATCATAGTATTAACGTCTATTGCCTTACCATATCGCGGTGGTACGTTGATTATAAGCCTTGTGGTCTCACCCATCATCACCTTGGTTAGGGCTCGACAGATCGTTATGTAATGACTCTCTCGTCCTGAAGGCTGGGATAGTTCGAACTTTCTGCCTGTACGTATGAAGAAGAATTGCTGGGTAAACCTAAGAAGGGACGAGAATAGAGATTCCTTCTCTGTCATAAGACTCTTTTCAGCCATAACATTCCTTGTTATATGATCTTTAGTAGTTATACTACGTTACCGTAAGTACAGTAAACACAGTGAGTACGGTAAACATGGTAAACACAGTGAGTACAGTAAGTACAGTAAGTACAGACAACACTGTGAATACAGTAAACACAGTAAAGACTATAAACTAAGACGAGTAGGTATAACAATGAAGAATAGTAAGTACATACTAAAGAGTGTGTCGATACCCATAACACAGGAAAGTCTTAAGAGACTGAAGATACAGGCAATACAGGAAGATAAGTCTATGTCGACACTTGGTCAAGAATTGCTCGAAAAGGCGATTAATACTAAGAGGAAAAAAGAGGTAGACGAACCCTCGGAAGGCGCTGTTACTGCTCAATTATTCGACTAATCATATCTGGCATGGACGGGCTCGAACCGCCGACCAAGTGGTTAACAGCCACTTGCTCTACCAACTGAGCTACATGCCATATCTGTTGTAGTAATAAATGAATTCGATTAATTTGTAAATTAATTGTAATAACCAGATTACACCAAAACATAACATTACTGAAATAAAACAAGCATAGGAATACGGTTTAATCGCTAATGTGTAATCAATAAAATAATTACATACACACATATATATTATCGCGCCTAGGATATATAAAATACGATTAAAAATACGCGGCATTATTCGTTTTCCTCTAATCCTTCAATTAATGACAAGAAATAGTCTTTTAAATCATCACAAACCATCCCTTTTAATAATTCTTTCGCTTGTCCTAATCTATGGGTTTTATTTTGATAATTGACTAAGTTATCTTTTACAATTAAATACCATTCACCTATTTGATAGCAAATCCAATCTTTTTGTTCTTGAGTGAAATGCGGTCTATTCATAATGTGTATCAATCCGCATCGCAATTCGTTGTAATGTTAATGAGATATAAAACAATGAGAATAATATACTTGATTCATACACCGAGCAATCAATGATGAATCTCATAAGAAGACACCAAATCGCCGTAACAATAATTAATGATGCAGTGTGCTTAATACTATTGTTCATTCACTCACCTTCTTGTCTGACACTTCTGACTCATGTGTGCGTATAATTTCATTCAATCGTTCTCTTGCACGTATTAAATGCTCATCTATCTCTCTTTCGAGTAAAATAATTCTGCCTTGTTCATGAATCGCAAGTATATCGTCTAGCATTTTAGACATTTTATCAGCATTCTTAGCGTCTATAGTTGTTTTTATAATATTAATAATGCACATGACAATAATAATTAATATTGCGATTATTTGAGCGATGGTTTCCATTATTATGACCTCTCTATTTCATAAATTAATTTCATAACAGGATAAATAACTTGTGGAACTATCGCGTTGCCTAACGACTTACATCTGTGTAGTCCTTCGGGTAGCCCATCATCCATTCCAGAAACTGGGGGTTTATCTTTTTCCCATGCACCGTACTTGTTAATATCATCGATAACATTATTTGCTTCCCGTTCTCTATCCTCTTTTGTATACATTGATTGTTCAGTGTCCCCCGTGATCGATTGTCGCTCGCTTGCGGTGTTGGAAGTAAACCATTCTTGAGCATCAAAAGTCTTCCAAGACTCAGGGACGAACTGTGTCCATTCTTTGTATATCGCCTTAAAGTATTGTTCGATGTTATCTTGAATGTGTCTTCTTTCCCTATTATCGATGCGAATGTTGCATCGCTCACTGTCACGGTTGGCAATAATCCATACCCGTTCCCTTTTGTGCGGGGCTCCGATAGTGCTAGCTGGAATAATAAACGCTTGTGTTTCGTAGTCTTCTCTTTCCAAGTCTTCGAGCATGATGTCAATATTGGGTATAATGCCAGTAACATTTTCCGCAATAACCCAAGTTGGCTTACATTCTCTGATAATTCTGAACATTTCTGGCCACAGGTATCTGTCATCGTCAATTCCTTTTTTCTTTCCAGCAACGCTGAATCCTTGACACGGGAAGCCACCTGTTAATAAATCAATATTATCATGATAGTGAAACGTCTTTACATCATCATGAATAGGTACGTGAGGCCAGTGTTTTCGCAATACTTTCTGACAAAATAAATCTTTCTCTACGAATTGTACTGTCTCAAAGCCAGCCCATTGTGCTGCTAATGAGAAACCACCAATACCAGAGAATAGATCGAGTAATTTCATCGTTTATTGTCCATGCAAATATTAGTTAACACGTCTAGTCGTTCGTTTATTTTGTTATAGCTATCATCAGATACTGATAAAACAGCTTTCAGTATAAATGTATTACTTATTAATAAACCTATCGCTAAAATAATAATTAGTAATTGTTTATTCATTAGGTTTCTCCGGTAATTCCATCCAATGTGTAGTTACAGATTCAAATTTACCGTTTCGCAATGCGCCTACGCCGATCCATAGCATGCGATTGTAATTTTCGCAAACTAAATATCGCCCGTCTTTATCGGGCAGTCGATCTTTGGTGCTGATCCACTCAGTCATGTTTTTTTCTACTATGAATAAAAAAACACAACACAGTAGAGACACATATCATGCCCATCATAATCGCGTCATACGCATTAGTCGCATTGCACATTCATCTTCTCCCCATTTTCTATCATAAGATGAAGTGTATCTAAGATATTTTCTTTTGTGAAAAAAGATTCGTCCATTAATACAAAGCTTCCTATAAGTGCTTTTAATGCAGCTTGTCTTCCTTCTATGAATGCCTCTTGCTGGAATTTAAATATTTTTTCCTTTACCCATTCTTGCATTTCTTTTGATAAGTTCATTCACCCACCTTCACATGGCCGTTCACGATTAGCCATATCAGCATCTTTGCGCGTGCGTTGGCTTCGTTGTCATCATATATTGCATGGGTTAATAATTTATCAAATAACCAGTTGCGAAATTCATTCGTAGAATCACATATATAATTAACAGTCCACACAATAATAGGAATTGATTCTTTTATTATTACATTTTTACCAGTAACCAATCTAAAATTACAAAATTCTGTTTTATTTTCTTCTTCTGAAATGATAGACACTGCTCTAGGTAATATGTTGCCGAGTTCTGCTACTGTGAATGCAGAATATACTTCATAATTATTTATGTCGTCGATCTCAGCGAAATGATCAATGTACATAATTCCGAATATCCGATCACTATTAGCGAATAATTTATCTCTTTGTGCTACCCAATAAAATAATGATGATTGTATTACACCAAGTTCTTTCAACTGTTGCGCAAGCTCTAGGCTGCATACCTGATCATATAGGTTCATCTGGTGATTCGTCCATAACACGATTATTTATCTTGGTGATATCATCTAATAAACTTAATACGTCTATTTGGGGATCTTGTTTTAATGCTTGAGTAATAACAAATACGATATTCTTTGTCCCAGCATAATATCCTTGTCTAAACGAATTTAACTGAATGCGTTCTTCACTCATTTTCTTCGTACTCGTGCTTAGTGTTTTTTAACTGTTCGAAATCTTGCAAAAAACCATTCATAAAACATTTAGATTGATTTATGTAATCATCATACATAATATAGATACGATTTCGTTCTTCATCATTTTCGAAATCATCGAGTGATATTTTCACTGAGCAAACTAACAATGACCAAAGTGTGCATTCAAATAATTCAAAGTTATATTTATATTTCATAATATCATGAATAGGAAACCTAACTGACATTAATGTACCAATACTACTCATCGTTGATTCTTGAATTTGAATAATCGATTTTGGAGTAAGCACGCCTTCATGTTTAATCGTTTTTTCTTTAATACCGATACCCATAATATTTCCTTTATTAAGCTCACCCCTCGTGAGAGGGGGTACGTTGAGCGGATTGACTGGCGAATAATAACACAGTTTATGGTTGAAACAATATATATTGCGTTACCAATGGTTATTGATTATTATTTCATCGACAACAGAAACTCAGAAAGACATGCGCCTTGATTCAAGCATATGATCGAAGAGTCTCTGCTAGTGCGGTAACGCGAGGTCGTGCCCCTTAAAAGATGTGGGTTGAATGGATTGGTACCAGCGGCTAACCAGAGAGGTCGTAGGTGAAAACCCTACCTGTTGTCACCCAAATACATAGCATACGATTGCGAGTCAATTTTAACCATTTTTAGCGCATCATTTATTATCACAACTCGTTCTGGCGATAATCCTACTGGGGTAGTAGACAATTGTGTAGCAGACATAAAACCACTCAGCCAAAATATGAATTGTTCGGGTGTCATACGTACTCCAATGTGATAATATCCGCGTGGTTATAATTATAAGGAAAATAACATGAAAAAATACATTCTTCTAGCTGCTATATTAATGAGCAACTCTGTCTACGCAGAAAGTGGACACGGCTATACAGTGACAGGCGAAACCTTTACTTGCTCACCAGGGGCTAATTGCGGATTGGAACATTTACCAGCGAATCATAGTCTAAAAAAAAACATGAGCGCGTCGACAAAAGCCCAAGCACCCAACAGAAACGGGGTGATACGAAACTATAACCAAGTGGATGGGTACCACGACATCACTATCGTGAATCGCACGCATGTCTCCCAAAGCTATCAGTATTCCTATAGCCTAGATTGCGCAGACGCTAGATTCAACTACTCCAAATACGTTACATTAACCCCAGGTGGCACGTATAGCACCAGCGACCACTCATACGCGACTGTGCAGAAAGATCGCTCAGGAAGCCATAGAATCACGGCTAGCACGAAAGTGACAGGAGAGTCCTCTGACAGCGCTACAGGTACAGGTACCCTTACTATCAGCAATAGGTAATGGAGAATATTATGCTAGAAATTAAAGACCCATGTGATGAGATATTCAGCGCATTAAGAACCGTCAATGAAGAACAGGCTGCGTTTATTGTATCCTTAAGAGACAAGGCGAATGAGATTTTAGAACTGTTAAACGAATTACCAAATTCTCGTCGTAAATCGATTGCTATCACAAAACTGGAAGAATGTGTCCTATTCGCCAATAAAACAGCAACGTATGGCGCTTAAATAGCGTATTATGGGGGGATTTCGGAACTGGGGGGCTATATTAAAGCCCCTCACCCAAATGACATGCCCTAATAGTACAATGGTAGTACAGGTGACTTGTAATCATCAGACGATAGTTCGATTCTATCTTGGGGCATTATTTATTCATCATATCGAGTAAATCTTCGAACCGTTCGACAGTTGTTTCTACGTCATCGAAATTTTCGATTAACATTAAATTCTGATCATTTATACCCATAATATACATGTCAATTTTTAATAAATCGTCATAATTAACTACATATATTATTCTATCAACAGGTATTATCGTGTTGCTGAATAGGATGAATTTAGACATCTTTGTCCTTGTTTAGCCATTCATTTGCATTAACTCTTACTTCATCAGTTATTCTGCCATGAGTCATAACATCAGTTGCTGCACTCATTAATAATTCATCAGGCATCTTTTCTAAAAACTCAATTAACTTTTGTCTTAGTATATTAGCGACAATTGTACTCATTCACCATTACCTCTAATCTGATTGCGAAGTGGGTATCGTACTATATAGGACGGAGTTTCACTACTATCGAAGAACTAGCACAGGTTTGAAGTGCTAGTGATGAGATAGTATACGACTATACCCTGTTAGGGATAATACTAGCGGGTGTGCGTGGGATAGGACATATACAGGACAACCATAGGACAACCATAGGACACGTATAGGACAACCATAGGACAAGTGTACGTGGGGCGAATGGGGCGAATGGGGCGAAATTACTTAACCCCAAGCACCGGAGTAGAATCCGTCGGATTTTACTCCTATCGTAACTTGTTGATAATAAATTAATAAACTTCGCCAGGAACCAAATCTACTCTGCCGAAATCGTTCGTGCCGAAAAATATCATTGAGTGCATAGGGATGCAATCATATTGGATAGCCACGCGAGGATACTGGGATGATACGAATATACAGGGATGATATGTGGATGGGTAACTGTACGGACGAGATATGTGGATGGGAGTGTTTCACATAACGAAATATACGAGGATCATATGTGGGTGTGTGATAAAACCATATAGACCAGCGCCGAAACCTTATATTACACCGTTGACATATGGGGTTATTTATCGCAAACGTGGGGACGAGATATGTGGGTGCGACGAATCTACTAGGGTACGAGACCAGATTCGAGTCAATGTGGAATGGCGTGAACCGAAGGAGACTATATGTGGGTGTGTGTAAGTACCCACTTCATTCCCTCCATTAAGCCCCCCTGTTTCTCCAGATGCTATCCCCCTGCCCTGCCACCCCTAGCGGCAAAACCCTAGCCACAGGGGCACACGTGCCTCTTACGAGGCGATCGCGTATCCTAATCGGAAGGCTAGATGAGGTAGCAACTTCCTAGCCCTTCTCGCATTCTTGGTATTGATTCCTATCTCTGCGTCTTGCTTAGCGAACATCTTGCCGGTCGCATACCACCATCTTAAACTGTACTTCTTCATCTTCTTTCTCTCTCGTCTCGTTAATGTGAGAGTAGAATAACATGGTTGACTTATTACGTCAACACTTATTATCAATTAATTTAACTTATTTAATACTCTTCATACACTCTCTTTGCTTCGATCAACTTCTCCTTGGTCATATCCACGTTAACGCTTAGCTTCTTGTCTGGTGCGTAATCACCTTGCATCTTGTTAAGCTCAGCAATCGCAGCAAGTGCTACCTTGACTTTATCTGTCTTCATGTCTATCTTGTCGTCGTCTGGTATGTAGCGATCAATGACTTTCTTTAGCTTGCCAGCCTTGTATTCCCAGCTCAAGCCAAGACAAGACTTCTCATCCGCTGTTATCTCAGTGATACGTTTCTGTATGCGAGGATTAGCGGGTAACTCATGCGACTTGATCTTTGCGAATGACTCACTGTACCCAGCACCGAGTGCAGCTTGATAAGCGTTGAACCCATTGGCTATATATAAGTGTGCGAATTTGTACTGTAATTCAGTTAACTTGGCCATATTTTACCCATGTAATAGACACTAATTGTGATAAAACGAGTGAAAGAACCTCCTCGTCGTCGCACCATCATCCTATCACACACATGCGCATAATATACGCACCATTGTCGCGTGGCTATTCGTCCCCTCCTCCCACACGCCCCTCGTCCCTGTTACCATCCCCCCGCCATATCATGCCCATCGCGGCCACGAATAGTATCAACACGGTCGCGCACCACACGCTCGCCATGCCAACAACGATCATCGTAATCATGCTACTCGCCATGGGCTTTATCCACCATAGGTTCGACAACGATCTCGCCCTCAGCCTCGGCCTTCATCTTGTCGATACGCCTTTGCTCGTGATATGCCTTCATCCTCTGAGCCCTCGCTGCATTGACCTCTTCAGCCCTAGCCGCACGCTCGATAGCACGCTCAGCACGTTCCCGTTCCTTCTCTTCCCACGTCTTTCGCCTGATGGCCTCTTTGGTGACACTCTCGCTATCAGTCTCAGCCTCGACAACACTAGGCTTAGCAGACAATGTAATATCATCCCGTTTAACACTCGCATACCCTATGCCATCACACATGACACACTTATGCTCAATATGTCCAAGTGGTGCATACTTCTTACGTCCTTGGCACGTATTACAACGTCTATACTCTTTAACGATCTCACTAGTCATTCCATTATCCCTGTGTAACCCGTTATTAAATATACACATTACACACTACCGACACAATAATGTAATAATACATAAATAATAGTTGACTTAATAGATCAACTATACTATCATTCTCTTGTCATAAACATTAACGAGAGATTAATCGAATGTCATATACATACTACAAAGTGATAGCGCAAAACAAACAGGGTGCAACAATAGAATTTAACGGTCACACACAAAAAATGGCATTAGATAAATTTGACAACGAATACACTCGCAAGGGATTTAAAATAACAATAACTAAAAATGGCGAATTAATAAAAACCATAAAAAAGACATATAAATAACGAGAGAGAATGAAAATGATTAAAAACACGAAACAAAATTGGTCAATCGGAAATACAGTAAAAATAGGCTTTCTATCATTAAGAGTATTAAGCGTACGTGATGAATATGATTCCATGCCGGACATATACACGCTCGAATCATTAGATGGTTCTAAGAAATATGAATTCATCCCACACAATGGCCTATCAAGAATCAACTAACAAGAGAGCATGACCATGACACAACAAGAAATGATTAATAACCAGCACCACAAGTGTGAGGACATAAAAGATAAAATCGCACACTTGCAGAATGAATACAATATCCAGCTAGCATACCTTGAACATATGAGTAAGACATTAGGCTTAAGCGCAACCGTGGGGAATGTATAAATGAAATATGAATTAATCGCAACTAATCGTGAGTCTGAAGCACGTAGATTAATGCCGTGGGCTGAACATTTCATTAAAACATCATACGGTTACTATGGCTTTGAGGTTAAATATCACATAGTGACTATGCAAATTAATATTAATAATTATTATCATGTGAGTAAAGACTTAGAAAATAGAATTAAATTGCTTCAGAAAGAACACAAAGAATTACTAGCTAAAATAAATAATATGTGTGCCATTTCTGGTTTAAAAGTAAGAGTATTAAAAGAAATAGTGGAGAGTGTATAAATGACTACGATAAAACAATGGGTACTCGAAAATTATGAATACGACGAAGTTGTCAATATCAATCAACACGGAATGGTTGCAGGATTCGCAGGGCTCACATACTACAGCGAAACGTGCGCATTCTACGACACCCACAAAGATGAAATATGGGACATGCTAAACGAAGACGCAGACGACCAAGGTGTGACTATCATGGAATTAATAGCCTCATTCAATGGTCAGAAAAACGTAGGCTCACATGACCAATTTAAGAATCTACTTACATGGTACGCAGTAGAACGCGTGTGCAATGAAATAATATCAGACAAAGAAAATGAGGATGCTTAACAATGAATAGAATCACAGAAAAAATGATAAATAAACGTGTGGAATATTTAAACGAAATAACCAATAACCCAAAAGAATACATGACAGATGGCAAAATAAATATCGGTTATTATCATGTAAGTGGTTGTTATGGTGGCTGGGAGTTGCACCAAACAATGAACGAAACGGGTGGAATACATGTTATATCAACCGGTGGCCACATTACTAAACGTGAGTTAATGAATCAAATTAACTGCATTATCAATACTATTTTTGAGTGCAAGGTTATGAAGGTTAAACCATGACTAAATACGAAGTATTAACTGACACTCTATGCCAAGGATGGGTTAATTGTTGGACTATCGTAGAAGATAAACCAATGACATTCGATACGATACAATCAGCACAAGAAGAAATTGATACGCACATTAAAGACATAGAAGAAAGTATTGCTTATGGGTTTATGAGTGAAGATAGCAAAGTAACACACGACGACTTTAAGATAGGAGAGGTCACACCATGACATACCGAAAAATATCAGGCAATAAGCCCGTCTTAACTTCAATCTCGATCACATGGCACATAGACGACGTGATAGAAGAATGTAAGGACATGAATATAAATACCGATATCGCACAAGAGGTATTGCGTAGACTAAGAGATAATCATGACGCATCAATAGGTATCAACTGGGAAGTAATACGCGCTACATGCGAATGTGTAATTTATGACTGTGAAAATTAACGAGAGGTAACCATGAATAAATTAAAATGTACATATGTACGAAAGACATTAAACAATCGTTTCGAAGTAGTCGCTAAAAGTACCCTTCGACTCTCAAAAGTCATGGGTCGATACGATACATTCGAGACGGCTAATCAGCAAGCGATTAAACTCGCCGAGAAGTTATCGTATCAGCATGTACAACTGGCGAGGTATTAATGGTTATCATTCTTATCACACTTGGGATTATTTTCCTTTTCGACGACGAATATTTGCTATCATTCATCTGTTTTTGTGTAGCAAATCAGTGTTAACAAACTTATTGCCCATCCCACTATCACCCTGTACAATCCGCACACAATAAAAGGACAGGGACTAACAGGGTGATGACAAATATAAAAGAAATAGTAGATGCTGTGAAATTAGCCAATAATACCGAGAGTGTACGAATGATGAATAAAAAAGAATTACAGCATGCCGTATTTGCAAGAAATGAAACCGTTTTGATAGAAAAAATAGAATCTATTAGGGCGGATCTTAATCAAGTTTGCGACTTAATACCACATGAAGAACAAATAACTAAACAACTTTCTCATGTTTACTATGCACTCGGTAATTTATGCGCAGAGATAGCAATATATGCGATAGGAGAGAAACATGACAGAAACTAATGGCACGTTGGTAATTGGTGAATTTCACCCCGCGACACACTCAGCATATAGATACGCTAAATCTAGATTAATGACCGACCTATATTTGTTAGAAGCTCTCGCGTCAACCGCACTCTCAGGAAATAGACAAAGTGAGATATGTTACGAAACCGCGCAACGAATATTGAGTAGCGCACCAGTGAGCGATCGATACGTTTTAGGCTTAGCATGGACACTTAAGATGATGGAAGAAATGGAATCTATTTCTCAATATGCTTGTGACTCGAACCAAAGTAATAACTTATAATCATTATCAATACGTCCTGAAACCTTGCGCTAATAATATCATTAGCGCTTGATTGATGGCTTACGACATAAAATTGCATCAGCGCGTAGTTAATGAGAAATCCTACGGCCAATATCGTCGGTACCCACGATTGCAACGTATGATTCTGCACGAGTGATGATTGAAGCTCTCGCGCACTCTTGCGATCGTCTACCTCCGTTTTGTAATTGGTAGCTTGAACATTTTCTAGCGCCTCCTTGTGATCGTATTCCAGTTTCTTTAACTTAGCGTCCGCCTCTGGGTCGCTCAGAATCTTTGCTACAACGTCTTGCGTGTCCTTTGGGTCAGCGCCAAATAGATTCGCGATGAGTCCCACGCCTAAGCCCGCAACCGGTGTTCCTAGCGCGCTCGCAAGTAAGGGTGCCGCTTTACCTACTATGTCCGTTAGATTCATACGCACGATTCAGCCATCCATCAATGTATCGTTCTTGGTCATAATCCTTTGCTGCGATAATGCGATAGTAGCCCGCGCGTTCTGAACGCATGGCTGGAAGCAACATAAAGTCGCACATCTTGATTGCGTTTAGAGTCTTATCACCCAAAAGGCCATCGTCAAGTATTTCTCGTCTGCGTTTGACAGCCCAACATGCCCGTTGTGCGCACTTGATCGCTGGCGCAATACCCATGTTAACCGACATGTCGAATATATAATTGCAGATATCTTGATTATTGATCTTGTCGAATGCGGCATGTTCCCAGAATTCGCCTTTGTAGATGAGCTTTGCTTGGTCAACCGTCAACTCTCTAATAGTTTGTTCCGTAACTTCGCCGAAAATCCCGTATCGTCTGAGATTTTCCGGTAACACGTTCCGCAAGAATCGCAACGAAATACCAAAGTGCGTAGTTCCCCCATGGTCATACGGGCTTTCACTGAGGCCGCCTTCATTTCTGAGCAAATAATTCACTGCTTCGTCAAAACTGGCCATGCTAATTCCTTTCTGTCAGATTCCTAAGATACAAGACTACCTCATCAATTGAATTAATTATAGCCACTTGACCATGCCACTCGTCAAAAAACGATTGTTCTTGAGGTGTTAACCTACGGGCTGATGGTGGTTTGCTACCGTCCTTCAGTTCAAAAAGTAGGTTTAAACCTTTCCAGCCCACCAAAATATCCGGACAACCTTTCCCCACATTGCTTAATATTCTTACACTAGCACCCATGTCTCGTAGCACCGCAACAATATGTTTCTGATTAGCGTCAACTCGTCTCGCCATCACATTGCATCCTCAATGTCTTGTTTCGTCCATGTCCGTATTTCATCGATTACCTGCGGCTCTGTCTTATCAGCAAAAGCAATACGTGCGCGTTTCTTGAGCAACGTGTACTTTTCACCAACAGCCCAATAACACTTTTGCCACTTGATATCAGCGAAGTATATCTCTTTGAGCAATTTGCAAACATCCGCACCCAATACGATACGCTGGTACTTCGGTTTTCCATTCGGCGCAAATTCCATCGCTTACAGTCCTTTTCTGACCTACCCCGCCTCTCGGTTGTTTTTACCGAGACAATCGATTGTAGAGCCTCCAATTGCGTTTAAATGGCATCCTTGCCCATTATGCAAAGTCTTTTTGTGGCAGCTTGCCAGTCTCCTGATAATACGCGAGTCGTCGTTTAGCCAACTCTGGGTTATTTATGTACTCTTTAACAGTATGTGAATAAATTTGATCAAGCTTGCGTCTTAAATCATAATCTTTGCCATTTCTCAACTCAAATGACCCGATTTGCTCGTACAACATAAACAATAATGGATGTATAAACCTACGATTGATCAATAATGGTAATACGTCTTCTTTCTTGGGTAAATTTTCATCAACCTCCGGAACATTCGCTACAGCTTCGATCTCATCTTCCCAACGATTGGCATTCAGATATGACGACGGTAGCGGTATAAATCGCTTTTCTTGAGCCTTCCATTCGCCTGCTAGCCGCTTCTTGACCGATTCGATGATCTCATCTGCGATGTCGTCTAACTTTCGCGCCCTCCATATCTTTAACGCCATATGCCTATTCTGTTTGCGTGGGTACAATTTCCAAAACTCATCAAATCGAACGTGTTCAGCTTCAGATGAACAAGAGCTTTTTAGCTTTTTGTTTTCTTTGTTATTTGTTTCTATTTGTAGTCCGCTATCTCCACTGGGGTGGATTTCCACCCGAGTGGTTTTATCTTCTTGAATATTAACGAATTTACTACCGTTCAAAACCAAAATTGAAATGTTTGAAATCTGACCGTTTGGAGTGCGATGCTTAACATATGAAATGAGTTTTGATTTGTTTAAAAAGCTCAAAGCATCGTTGAGTTTGTCGTCTCCGATTCTCAATTCGCGCTTTAAATGGACTTTGTTTACATTCCAATCGGGGGGAAGACTTGATAGATATATCCACAATGTCAATGCAAAATGATTATAAGCTATAGACTGTATTACCTTTGTACACACCATCGTGAATGGAATGTTTTCTTGCATTACTGTATTGAAACTTAATTTCTCAACGCTCATAAAAAATTCCTTGTATTAAGCATTGCACTTTTTATAATCCTAGTTATAATCCGTGATGCTTGTAATAAATTTAATAGATGTAATAAACGCATGTGTATTATACCTAGTGATACCATGTTGCTTGTATTAAACGTATTGCTTTTATTAAATGTAATTTCTTGTATTAAACTTGTAAAAAATGTTCTTGTAGTACAGTCAGTAAAGATTCATGATGAGTCTTCATTGACACCATTGTTGGAATAAGGGGCGCTAATCCGAGCCCCTTTATTCTTTAGACACATTCCGCTAAAGTGTTAATTCCGTTCGCAATGTTATCAAGGAAGAGATTAAATGAAAATAGAAATTAAAAGTACAGTTGATAAAGAATACGATGAATTATACTCAAACCTAAGAACACTCGATCAAATTATCGCCGCAAACCTTGCAAACAGTCCAAGAATTATCAATTTAATCGACTATCGCAGTAAAGTTTTTGAACACTACTACAAAAATTATATTGTCGCTGTGATTGAAGACAATACCGAAATGCGAGTACATGTGATGAAGAACATCAAAAATATGTACGATGAGTTAATAAATGACTTAAAAGAATTCAAGGGATATTGGGAAGATCACAAAGACTGTGATGGAAGTTGTAATCAAAAAGACAAAACGTTAAATTAATTACACAGCCTCTAGAACTTAACCCCTGTGTCCGACAGGGGTCTTTTTTTACTCATTCATTATCAATAGTAAAAGACAAGTATCCTTTTTCGATGACATGATCGATCATAGCCGATGGCTTGAAAGGTTTTTTTAATAGATTATGCCAGGGGATATTGATAGACCCCACTGCTGATTGTGTTTCTTTTGAGATCGTATAACCAGTATGATGACCAGATTTGCACAATAGAAATTGAAAAATATTATCAGGGTTATACATGGGCACGATTTTATCGCCATAATCCCAATTCAATTTATTTAAGACATGTGCCCCAATCCTGACGGTCATTCTGTCAGCAAATTCATTATCTTTTTTGCTCTTAGTAAATGCCACCGCGATATGATCAGGCGGTAGCTTACCACCGACACCACGATTCGCTTCGATAGTAACCCACTCAACCTTTTCGATTAAGTCTCGTAACGATGATGTCTTTGAAGTCTTAACAGGTGCAGCGTTAATATCATTTCTGTCTTTCTTTTTTACGTAAGCCATTTGAACCCCTTTGCTAATATACCGGCACCAGCGCCGGCTAAAGTGAACATTGTTGCAAGTAGCCAATAGAAGTTTGTCCACATTCGCTGATCAATCTTGCTTATATAATGATCAACTTTGTCCAGATTCTTTTCAATCTTATCGGCTTTCTCGTCTATGTGTTTTGTAAGTGTGTTAAATCGTCTCTCGGTGTTATCAAATCCCTGTAGCGCTACTTTCTCAAATCTATCTATACTATGATTAATATGTGATATCGATTGCTCAACTAGCGCTAGTCTCGTTTCCTGTGTGCTTTTCATCGGTAACTCCATTTTCTCTGCTACACTCATGTGATCATCCTTAACTGACTTGTATTAATGAGATCGAATATCTTCGATCCTGATCTTAACACCATATTTCTTCGCTATATTTACTAGGCGCAACATGACAGAGAAGCTAGGCTGCATCTGATGTGTCTCGCTTTCGTAACGAGATATAGTGAAATTCGTTATACCAAGCAATTCAGCCAGCTCTTTTTGGCTGAAACGTAATTGTTTTCTTATTTCCTTAAACCTGTTTTTAGTTTCCATGATTGCCTCCCCTTTTGACCAATTACTTATATATAAAGTGATTGTTACTGTCAACAATTAGATAGTACCTGATGATCTTACAGGATATTATAGTTTAACTATTTTAATCTATAATAGTTGACTATCAGATCAATGATATGTTATCGTCTCTCTCGTAATGTAAATAACAGAGAGAGTGAAATTATGATCAGTAGACAAATTATAACCAAGATTGTACCCAATGAGACAGCATTTTGGAGTTCTTTTGGATACTCAAGTGATGTATATTGTATCAAATGTGAACTAGGTCAAGACGACTGCAATTGCTCAAATGACAACGGATGGTATCCATTATGAATATCAATAAATACATCGATTGCTACTTAATCAATGAGTACGCAAATAAGTCACTGGCTGGCTATACGCTTGATGTAGAAACATTACCCGACAACGAACTATCTAGCTTTCTTGATCTCCTCATGAGTAAAGACGCGGCTCTCAGAGAGAGCGTCGTATCACACATGCAGGATTTGATCGATCAGCGCTTACCACTGTATGAAGCTGATGAGATGCGAGATATGGGTTATCGGGCAATGCAAGATAGTAATAATGGCGAATTAATTTGGATGAGGGCATAAATAATGATTATTAGAAAAGCAGAACGTAAGAAGATTAAGTTGCGTCTTGGCATATCAGGCGCACCCAATAGTGGCAAGACAAGATCAGCACTTGAGATCGCACGTGGTATTGGTGGAAAGATAGGCTTGATCGATTCAGAACATGGTAGAGGTGAGCTATACGCTGGCATGTTTGACTATGATGTTATTCGTCTTGAGGCACCCTTTACACCTGAAAGCTATATCAATGCGATTCTAGCGTTTGAGAGAGAAGGATACGATGTCTTAATCATCGATAGTATGTCTCACGCGTGGAATGGTAAAGGCGGCATCTTGGAAGAAGTAGATCAGTCAAAGGATAAGTTTACCAGTGGATGGAAAACCGCTACGCCTAAACAGAACGCGTTAATCGATACTATCATGAGTAGTAAAATGCACATTATCGCAACGTTCAGAGCGAAGACTGAATACGTCATTGAGAAGAACGAATATGGAAAAAATCAGCCAAGGAAAATAGGATTGGCACCAATTCAACGTCCTGAGATTGAATATGAATTCATGTTATTCATGACAATGAATCAAGATCACTTCGCGCAGATATCAAAAGACAATACGCGAATGTTTGATGAAAACACATTAATTCAGCCAAACAGAGAAATGGGTGAGAAGCTTTTAGAATGGTTGAATGAAGGAAGCGATGAGCCAGTAGTAGTAAAAAGAGACTTATTATCCATTGTCGAAGAAATAAATGAATGTGTCGATTTAGTTTCATTAGAGAATGTCTTCAAGAGCTTGTATACAGAGTTTCCCGATATGAGAAACCAGATAATCAGATCGAAAGACATGAAAAAAGAAGCTCTAATCAACGGTAGTATTATTCAACCAAACGAAATTGGTCACACATATGGCGGGAGATTATTGTAATGAATTTATATCAAATTAACAGCGAATACGAACAAATCCTAAATCAATTATACGATGATGATGGAATGATTAACGAAAATGCAATGGTTCAACTTGAACAAAACGAGCTAGTAATGGAAAAGAAGGCAATTGCTATCGCTTGTTATATTAAGAACATGGATGCTGAACGTGAAGCTATTGAGCAAGCTAAAAAGGCTATGGCTGAACGTGAGAAACGATTCAAGAAACGAATCGAATATCTCGAAGATTATCTGTTATCAGGTATGGAGAAACGGGGTATTAATCATATCAGTTGCGCATACTTTGATATCAAGTTAAAAAAGTGTCCCCCATCGGTTGATATTATCGATGAAGATTTATTACCGGAAGAATACAAACGAGTAAAAATAGAAACTTTACCAGACAAAATTAAAATAAAAGAAGAAATGCAAATGGGTGTCGTCATTCCAGGTGCATCACTCAAAACAGGAATGAGGCTTGATATAAGATGATTGGTTCTATCATAAAATTTATTGTTAGATGCTTATTTGCATTAGCGATCATCTTGATTTTTTGGTCTCCACCAATTGCCTTCATAGTATTTTTTGTAGCTATGGCGGGTTACTGTGATCTTGAACCATTAATGTAATATTTACTTAGGAGAGAATACATGCACGCATTTTCATTCACACCGTTGTCAGATGATGAGTTAGCAAGGATTGAGAACGAGAAAAATGGATTGTTACCCATCGGCACCTATAAGTTTCAGGTGAAAGAAGTAACGAGAGAAATATCAAAGACTAGTCAGAATGCTATGCTTAAAATACGTCTTTCTGTTAAAGCAGAAAATGGTGATATCGCAAACGTAACTGACTATCTTGTTAACACGCCAAAAATGTTGTTTAAATTGAAACACTTTCTGGAATCGATCAACATGCCTCATTTGTATACACAAGGGAATTTTGATCCACAGGTATTGGTTAACAAAGTCGGATATGCTAATATCGGCATTCAGAAAGGTAATCCAAAAGACGATGGGTCAGGTAACTTTCCTGACAAAAACAACGTTAAAGATTATGTTAAGTCGATTGAAGCAGTGGTAAAACCGGTTGCGAAACCCGTTCCAGTGTTCGATGATATTCCATTCTAAGAGCAATGGCAGAAGGCACAAAATGACAAGTCATATTACTCTCTCGTTATATTACCTTGTCGTGCTCTCTGCCGCCAAATAAAGTAGCGTAGATTCTCGAATGTCCCTATAATATGTTTAAATGGATTTTTTAAACTCTCAATAAGGACATTCGAGATGGCTATCGTACAATTCAATACACTGACACCAGGTTTAGTTGGTGTTAATCCACGCACACTTCAATTATTAACTACAGATAATCTCGCAACTGTTACTGCAGCGGGATATTTAAACCGTCAAGGAAATGTCTTACAAGGGATTGCGCTTTATCCTACGGATATTATTAACTGTATCTATTCATACGATGCCGCTTCTAATGATGGAACTTTCGCGATATTTCAACCAGACATCGCGGCAAATAATCAAATCACATTAAACGCATGGGAAAACCCAGGGAATGTGTTATTACCTGTTGTTGATGGTGATTTTGCAAACTTCAACGGTACAACTGGTCAAATCAAAGATGATGGATTCTTGCCATCTGATGCAGCTAAAACAAGAGTCGTTATGGCAAGCGCTGCAGTTCTTGCAAACCATATCGCATGTTTCTCTGACGTTAACGGTACTGTAAATGACGATGCAGCAACCGCAATTAACGGTGGTAATATCGAAGCTGGTCTATCAGGTACCGCTGGCACATTAGCGTCTTATCCAGCAACTGCAGCACGTGGTAAATTGATCGTAGCTGGTGTTGCAAATACAGGTAATACAAACGTTACAGTCAGTAACGCAGCACATGGCCAAGCAACAGTCGTTAGCATTCCAGATGGTGGTCAAGCAACCGCTAACTTCATTTTAAGCGAAAGCGCTGCAGGCCAAACGATTAACTCCGGTGGCTTAACAGTCGCTGATGGTAATATCACATCCGGTTCTTCTGGTGATGCAGGGACTTTTATTTCATTTCCAGCAACAGCAGCTAATGGCACCCTTATTGTCGCAGCAGTTGATGCAGGTGCCGCATTCAATACCACAATCAGCAATAGCGCAATGGGTCAAGCAAGTGTTGTTAGCATCCCAGATCCTGGAGTTGCTACTGCTAATTTCTTATTAGACACAGGCGCTGCCAATATTCTTGCGATGCAGGAATTCGTTGGAATCTCTGAAGTATTAACATTCGGCACAGGTACATGGACTGTTACACGTATTGCGCAAGGCAATTACGTATCACGCCATACACCAGGTAACGAAACGAGTATCATCGGTGTTGATATTACACCAATCATTCGCGTAGCTGCTAATAAAGGGTTCAGACTTGATAGTTTCGATCTCGTTTATGCAATTGCAGCAAACGCATTAGACGCTCATTCCGTTACTTTAGACAGAATTGCATACGCAAATAACGTTGCTGTCAGCGTAACAGCAGTCCCTGTGACAGGTGCATTGGCAACAGCAACACAAGCTAACCCTTATGTCACAAACGTTACTGTTAATACCCCAGCTTTCGATGTGACAGCAGATAGTAAATATATTATTGAAGTGACAGTAGATAATGCTGCCGCATCTGAATATGATTATTACGGGATTATGCTGAGATTCTCACAAACAATCGGATAGTAATAAACATCATTGAAAGAAAGCCCCTTTTGTTTCAGGGGCTTATTATTAACGTACACGTCTTGCACATATTTTTCCAAAACCATCTAATGTTGATACCAAAAAGGCATAGCTTGCTACTAGATAAATTGTTGTTGTTGCATTAAGACTCACTCTACATGGGCTTAAAGACAGACTTGGGACACCAGATCCCCCAATCGTCCAATTATTACCAGCAGTTGACGAAATGTTTTGAAATGACGCTCCATCTGCAGGAACTGTCGGAATGGTATTATCGACTGTGCTTATCGCTCCGACAATTTGATATACCTCCGTTACACCATTACCAGAAATATATACCTCTCCCCACACATCCCAATCTCCTGCAGTTAATGATATTGATGTTATTGTTTTATCGGTTAATGTGGTCATCGAAACTGCACTTCCACTAACAATAACAGAGGAAATATATTCGCCAACTTTACCAGCCCCAGCATTATCATTAGTGGTTGTTCCAACAATGCCACCAGTAGTGGGGCTGAATGTGAGTGAGGTGCCTGTTGCAGCCCCTAATGTTGGTGTAGTCAGACTTGGCGAAGTAGAACCAACAAAACTACCTGATCCGGTTTGTCCGGATAACCCTACATTTACCGTGTTATTCGTAGTCATATTTAATCCCTTATACGATAGTAATATTTCCAACCGCTGCTATGATTGTCCATTCAAGATTGGTGGCTGTACACACCATCGTAATGCAATCACGTGCATTGGTTGTTGCAAGTGATCCACCAACACCGACAGTCGTGGCGGCATTGCCTAATACAATTTGCTGACTCGCAGCTTGTGCGACTGTCCATCCATTTTGTTTACCAACAATATAAATAGTGTCACCGACAACTGCAGTCGCAGGAAGAGTGAATGCGACATTGCCAGCACCACGATTAGCGATATAACCATTGTTTACCGCAAGTGTTTGACTTACACCTGTCACATCAGTCCATCCAGTACCAGCACCGCTTACGCTAATTGTGATAGTTCCTGCGCCATTTGATACGGTAATACCGGTTCCAGCAGTGATACTTGCTGCAACAGGGTCGACACCCGTGCTACCAATGAGTAATTGACCATTAGTAAGTGGCCCTAAGAAGTTATACGCTGATGCACCTTGTGCAATAGGTAATGTGTGAATCGTTGGCGCTGATACACCAGATCCACCATTGGTTGCGTTTAATGGAGATGATGCGTTTGCATTAATCGCGTTATTAGTAGCCATTGTTAATCCCTTTAAACAATTGTTAATACGCCTTGTACGCCGCCTACTGTCACCCAAGTACTATCAGCTACAGTACACACGAGTCTGATGCTATCGTATCGATTGGACGATGAAACGCTTCCACCTACGCCAACGGTACTAGCGACATTGCCGACATTAATCACTTGACCACCATTTTGTGCGATAGTCCAACCGCCTGCGCCATTTCCTACGACTACAACTTCGCTACCAACTGCAGCAGTTATCGGTAATGTGAGTGTGACTAAACCTGCGTTATTTGCAATGTAACCAGAATTGATGGCGATAGATTGTGTAACGCCAGCGACATTTGTCCAGCTGAAACTTCCTGAACCCGTTGCAGCAATAACGATAGATCCTGCGCCGTTAGTGACAGAGATATTTGTACCAGCAGTAATGTTTGCAGCGACAGGATTAGCAGCAGTATCGCCAATCCATAACTGACCGTCTGTTAATGCGTTGAGTCCAAGATTAATGCGCGATGTCGCAACGTTAGCAACATCAGACAAGTTTGATGCTTTATCCATCTTGAGTGCAAGGCTAGCTGTTAGACCAGTTACCTGAGCTTCTGTGATTACTAATGCTGCGGAGATATACGTATTGACTAAAGATGCCGTAGCCTTCTTAGTCGTACTACCTTGCACGATAGCAAATAAGTCTGCTGCTGCAACTGATGTCGCTGCTGGCAGCTGTGATATCTTTGGCATAATTTACTTCCTTGTAAATTAATTATTAAATTCTATTACCACCATTCTACTATAATACAGCCTGGGCCACCGTTACCGCCTGTTCCACCTGTTGTTCCAGCACCGCCACCACCACCGCCTGAACCTATGCCACCGTCACCACCACGACCACCAGTTCCAGCAGAATGGCCACCACCGCCACCACCACCTGTACCATAAAAAGGAAAGCCAAAAACATTATCGATTGAATGAAAATTTAAATTGGTAATTCCTTGATTCCCAGCGTTTCTAACACCACTTGTTGGAATTAAAACAGTACTATTGTTTTGTAAAATATTAACTGCATTATCAAATGAGATACCACCACCTGCTGTTTCTAAATCAGCAACAGTGACAGCGCCACCACCCGCACCATTGCAAAAATATGCTCTCTGTAAACCGTTAGTACCAGCAGTACCTGTGGCACCACTACCTCCAGGTGCAGTACTATTATTTGGTGCTGGTGCCCCACCACTATATGAAATAAAAGCATTTGTGCCACCAAATGGCATACTTAATCCATTAGTACTAGCACTACTATTACCACCAGCACCGCCCCCTGTTCCTGAAGAACCAGCACCAAAAATACCACCGACTGCAACAAGTAATGTATTTGATACAGTAGAGGACACTGATGGGCAAAGATAGACTGAGCTCGCAGCTCCAGATGAGCCTGCACCACCAGCAGCCGCAGCACCAGCACCGCCACCACCTGGAGATAAAAATATAGTAGATGGAATTGCAGTTGATCTCATAGTAAGTGAAGTATATCCGCCAGCTCCGCCACCACCACCTCCACCTTTCGCTGTTAACGCAGCGGCTGTTCTACCGCCACCACCGCCACCACCACCTCCAATACAAAATATATAAATAAAGCGCGCTTCTTTTGGTATGGTAAACGGATAAATATCATTATCTGCTGTAGCACCAGTCCCTTTTCCCATACAGACAAATTGTCTAGTCATTAATCCATGAATATAACCAGGCATATACATTACTAATAGTCTCCACCGATGGCTGTTAACGCAAAACCACTAGAACCTGCAACAGTTGCAATCGTCGCAAATATTTTATAACCTGCTGGCAACATAAAGTTAATTGGAAATTCCCAGTTTAGCGTTGCAGTTGTATCGCTAGCCGTAACAGTAGTTAATACAAACTCACGAATCAAAGTATTATTAGCAGGCGTTGCATTAGTTGAACCATTATTAATGAACAATCTTAACGCACCTGCTGCACTGGTCGCAGTCGTAGTATTTGATTTAACGATAATATTTGTAACATACGCACCATTGCTTCCTGCAGTATAAACAGTCGCAACCGTACCTGTACCATCCAATGCAGTATTCGCTGCTGTGATAAAATCCCATTGAACCTTAGGTGTTAAAACATAAATAGGTGCTGTATTCGCTGCCATGATAAATCCCTTACATGAAAAATCCGTTAGATATTGCTAATGCTAAACCGTTTGATATACCACTACCTGCACCTCCAGCCTGCCAGCTCGGCAATGCTGCAGCGCCATTTGATGTTAACACTTGTCCAGCACTGCCAAGTCCAGATACGTTCTGTAATGCACCTGTAGCTGTAGTACCTGCGCAGATAACAGCATAGGCAGTAAAATTTGGCGATGGTGTGAACTGTGCTGAAAAGCTGCTATATAACATAGCACAATCGTCTGTTAGTCCATAAGGTGATCTGCCAAAATACATTAGATCAGTACCGTTATTGGTAGTTATCGGATTGGCTATGTATACCTGATTAATGTTTTTTGACATAAAAATCCCTTTTTACTCTAGCAATAAGAAAAACGTGTTATCGAGTAATGAAAATGGCTCACCATCAAGTAACAAAAAAGAATTTGATGGAACGATTCCACCACCACTACCATTATTATAGGGTGTTTTAACTATTGGGTTATCTATAATGCCAAAATATTTATCGAAAAATATCATAAGTCACCTAGTCCAATGAGTAGAACATAACGCTAACGTCTGTATTAGCAGTCGCACAGAAAAAGTGTAATACGTCACCGCTTTTTACATATCGTACTGCCGGATTCATCTCAGATGATGTCGCGCCGAATGATGCAGCAACTGGCACTGCAGCAGTTGCACCGACTGCAACCCAAACGATTGCACCAGGTTCAAACGTAAATACTGCCATTAAATTAGGAATACTATTTCCATATGCGTTAGCATTTCCCATAGGTGATATTGCGGGAACGGTTAATGTCGTATCAGTACTTGCTGCAAGTGATGCAGAATATTTATTCGCTGAAAACGTCAAACCAAATGTATTTGTACCTGATATATCCTTTAGCAAATTAGCTGCTGTCATAATACTTTCCTTAGTATCGTGTTACCCAATTCATTACCATGTTATATGGCCTGTCTTCATTCGATCCAACATAAGTAGTTTGTGAGGTACTACCAATATTGCCGCCACCAACAGTATTTCCGCCACCAGTATTATTCGTAATAAAATTAGTTCCTGGTGCCGCTGGTGCATGACGATGCTCTAATAAAGCGTCTACTTCAAATGTCCCTAATTGATTACCGTAAATTCCTGCTATCGTTCCAGATCTACTGTCACCATCTAAGTCAAAATATTTCGATGGATCAAAACCACGTAGGAATAATCCTTGCAGATCAGGCACGCCAACATATGCGTAGTTGATAGCTGCTACTGTAGCAGTCGCAACTTGTGCTGCGGTATCTGATGCGCCGATTACAACCTTTATCCCAATCCTATTGGAGATTAAAGGATCTGTTCCTGAGCCACCTACTTGATACCATACGTAATAATCTTGAGTGTCTACATTCGTGCTGAATGTGAAGTAAGAGCCTGCAGGGACAGACGCACCGCCTATGCACAATATCGTAGACTCTTGGCAACTATTCATAACATAAAATAATATATTCGCAACTTCGACAGCACTCCACGTCGATAGTAAATCGACACGGACACCAGCTCCACCAGGTGCAGGATCAGCACCAACTCCATCTATTCTAAACCATACATAATAATTACTCGTACTTGTTGAAAACGTGTAATAGTGTCCTGGTGTAATCGCAGCTGCTGCAGTCGTTGTAATATTATACATAAGCGGAACACTTGGCGTAGCTCGAGCAACAGTCACAGTGAACCCACTATTACCTGACGTAGGCAATGCAAGCCCTGATGAAATTGAGTTCGTTCTCACGAATATAGAGTTAGCACTTGACATATAACACTTTTGATTTTTACTAGATAACCCCGTGACAATAGGCGTGAACGTGAAACCTGTTTGTGTTGGGACACTTACTGAATCAGCAGGGAAAGTGTTACCACCAGCTATATTTGTCGCAAGAAATATTAATGACGTATTAGTAGTACTCAAAATAGATGATGCAAACTCATATCCTGTACCAAATTTCATTTGTTTAGTACTATCGTTCCAGTACACATTACCTAGTCGTGAGTATGGTATGCCGAGATTGGAATAACCAATCGTCGAGTATCCGCTACCATTACATAACAACTCACCATCGCCTGGGGCTAATGGAGACGCGTATATTTTACCAATCATCCCATAATCGAATGTCATACCCTTTGCTGTTAGCACAACGGGTACGTAGAATGCTGATCCATCTGTCGGAATAGGTGTTGGTAACCACCCAGCGGTTGATTCATCCAATTGCTTAGCATTCGTTTGACTAGGGAATGCTGTTAATGTGCTATTAGTTATCGTTAACGCAAAGTTAGTTAATATAACTGTCTGCGTTCCTTGTGGTGGAAGTCGAATGATAACTTGTACGAAATCATCATCACCAGTACCAATGGTATACGTCTCATTCGTACCAAATAATAATGTCGTGTTATACGCTCCTATACTTGGCTGTAATAGGACTGATGTAATGTTCTCTTCTATACTAGCGCTACCACCAGCACCAAAATATTTTCTGATATATATTTCGGCTGTGATATCGCCACTCGATGTTTGACCCTGAAAATACAAGTTATATTCTAAATTATCCGATGAGAATGTATTCACGTCAGGAAATGTCAGACATAAATCCTTAGCAGTATCAGATCCAGCTAATGTCGTGGCAATCTTTACCGCATATCGTGGATTCCCTGTTGGTTGCTGAACCGATGAACCATAACGTTGGAATGTCACGCTATCGGTGGCTGTAGAGCCTTGATTTCGCTCAAACGTCCACCCACCTTGTGCGATCTCGTATACTTCCATCGTGCCAATAGTGCCACCATATGCGACTGTAGTGGCAACCTGAGCGCCTGATAACGGATCATTGTCAGGTGCATCGTTGTGCAAAAGGAATTGTCCATTAGGGACGAAATTCGTGATGTCTTGGTCTGCTTCGACATTAGCCTCAGTGTAGTTTGGCCATCCTTCACGAGTGAATTGAAGTACCATGTCTGAATCGTATACTTCGACGTAATAGAGATCGATGTTACCTTGTACATCAAAAGGATAGTAATAAGGTAATATGTCATTACCACTTCCATCTTGGAATGTACCGACAGAGCTTAATTGACAAGGATTAGGAAGAACTGTGTACGTGTAATTTTGTTGAGTACCACTTAATTGATATACCTCTTTTGGGACATTGCGATCTTCATCACGATAGAAGTAAACAAAACCACCTGACAATGGCAGGCCGCTGTCTTTATTGACAAAGTACATCTCAAGCGATGGTGCCAATACATATTTAGGGTCGAGTGCCATTTTGTTCACTTCCTTGTGCGTTTTGATATGCCTGACTACTTCCTGTAGCCGATATTTTAGCTATTAATCTTGCTAATTTAACGCCGCGATCTTCGCGTGAATTAATATTAGTAATGTTATTCAATTCTCCTCGCCAATGAGGATTAGTAATTAACTCAGAAATAGCAGTATTATATTTATCAAAATATGATTTTGTCATAAAACTCTTAACTATACCACTCAAGTCCATACCACTAATATCAGATGCTTGTTTAGCTAATTGTTTTGATGAAATATTGACCGTATTATCAATTAAATCAGGTAATATATCTCGCATATCTCTAAGAGATTGTTGAGCTGGAGTTACTTGATGAGGTGCATTGGGATTACCCAATCTACCATACAAGTCATCATACGATCCTCTGTCTTGTATAATCTTTTGATATAAATTAGCACCAGTAATTTGACTTTTAGACATTGCTTCTTCTATCTGATCACGAGCTTGTCTTTTATTTGAAATGTCAGAAGCAGCGGCATATTGAGGACTTGCTTCTCTCATCATAGTATTTAATTCAGTACGTATTTGTTTTAGTCTACCTTTTGCTGCTGAATCAATTGCCTCGGAACCTTTTTTATTGATCAACGCATCTAATTCCATTTTTGCATTATGCAAACCTTGTAATGAGTGTTCATATTGAACACTTTCCGGCGGTAAATGTACACTCCTAGATGACGGAACCGCTTCTAATCTGTCCATTGCCTTATTCAATACTTTATTTACTTCACCACCTTTTACATGATTCTGTAGCTCATAATTTATTCTTTCTATTATTGGTCTTGTATCAATACGCAATCTTTGTTTATCAGCAATATCGCTTGCTCGTGCATAAGCTGCTGTTTCTAATGTTTGACCAGAAAAAGGTATATCAAATGCTGTAGATGGATGATTCGGAGATACTTGATTTAAAAAGTTATCATATAATGT
Source organism: Candidatus Gracilibacteria bacterium (assembly GCA_041660965.1). Lineage (NCBI taxonomy): Bacteria > Candidatus Altimarinota > Candidatus Altimarinota bacterium. The sequence goes on from JBAZVH010000003.1 coordinate 36,036, forward strand.
TTTTTCTTGTTCTTGACGATTCAATCCATATGGATATAGCACTTGGCTTCCTGAAGGTGTATTAGCAGCTTGCATTTGCATTTGTTTTAATACAGGATTACCCGTTGTTTCTGCTGCTGTAACATCTAATCCAAGACGTTGAGCAGCTTGCTCTCGTTGAGCTGCTCTTGCAATTACTTCAGGTGTTAAACTTTCAGCTATTTCTGAAGCTGCCATTTGCATTGGTGCGGCACCTCTCATACCAGCTTTAGCGCCAAGAAGGCCACCTATACCAGCACCAATATTTTCGTGACCTAGTAGGGAGCCTGCTCCGTAACCAGTGGCACCTCCTGCTAATGTACGAGCGCCAAATCGCAAAAATGGGTTTAACGATCCTGTTGCTATGCCAATTGGTGTCAATACACCAGCAGTACCAGCGCCTACTCCCGCAGCTATATTGGCTGCATTATCATCAGCACCTGGCATAAGTTTTGTTCCAGCATGTGATCCGATGCCCGTCTTAATCATGCTATCTATTATTTGTTTTGCAATACCACCACTTCTAGTCGCACCCATTTCAGGGACAGCGAATGAAGTTAATAATGATGCAGTTTGTGCTGGCTGTTCTAAAGGCATATTGTGGGAAGTCAGTAAATTGTATGCTGCTTTTATGTCTTTTGATTTAAAGCCTAAATCTTCAGATACTTTTCTATTGTAATCGCCTAACTTATCAAAGAAACTTTTTTTATCTTGTGGCTGAGACATATCAACATTGTTATCTTGTACAGGCGATGATAAATCAGGATATTCCTCTTTCGAAGATATCGGAGACGATAAATCAGGATATTTTTGTTGAGATGAACTCATATTATGTTCTCTTGAATTTATATTGATTCATCGCTTCATTAACTCTACTTTTATGTACTGCTACTCTTTCGCCATCAGGTCTTATCATCCATACGGTGCTATCTGGTGATGCTTTGCCTTCTTCTGAAGGTTTAACAGGTTTTCTCTCTGTTGTTTGATTTCCAGATGATTTCTTAGATGGAACACCCATTATTCTCTCAGCAATATAGTCTTTATATGATTGATCAGTTAAGTTTTTATCAATCATTTTTCCTTTATCAATATCATAAAATGGAACTGACTGATTGTAGCCAATCCAATAATCTTTTATTAAATTAGCATCATTTATACCTAACTCATCTTTCATGAAACGATTGAAATCACTATGTTGCAAGTTCCTTTTACCCATTGCTTTTATGCCAGTATAAACACTATTCTCTGTTTCTTTAGGCATATCAACGCCTAGCTTCAATGTGCTAGCCAATCTGTCTCTGTAATCAGAATGCTTGTTACCAAATAATTGAGATGCCATGCTAACTGTCATATTATTAGCGGCATTCATCGCTTTATATGTCTCGGGAAATAGTTTTAATACTTTTTCTGGTAAAAATTGTGCGCCTTGTCCTTTAACTAATGCTTTACCATAAGCACTATGAAATTTATCGGCATCATTAAGTAACTGTTGTGATTGTTTCGCTTCAGTTGATACTTCATCTTGCATGTCATTAAATTTTCTTACATTTAACTTTCTTTGTTCTATTGTTTCAGCTTCCTGACCAGAAGCATACGATTTTTGAAGGGCGGATGGAAATTTCATAGCCATTGCGCTATTTATTTCAGGCGATCCAAAGTCTTTGTTGTACGCATTCATATTTGGCTTTGATAAATCAACGTTACCATTTGACTGTTGTGGTATGTTTCTATAAGACTTATTCCCGTGAGTAGCAATATCATTAACTTCTTCATCAGTAGCTCGAACTGTTTCATTAGTAGTAGGAGAAGCAGTCTGATCAGGTTGTTGTGTTGGGGCTGATGGGGCTGTAGTAGCTCCAGATGCTATCTGTGGTGCTGGAGTAGATGGAGATGTTTGTTCACCTGACCCAGTTACTTTGTTCCACATTGATTGCAACCAACCTCCAGATTGATTTTGTTGCTGTGGATGAAATGAATTCTGCATAGCAATAAGAGGATTTTGGCCTTGACTAGCTAGAGCTTGATTTGCATTCTCTCTTTGTTGTTGAGTTAATGTTGCATAAAACAAAGGGTTTTGCATCGCTTTAGCTAAAGCAGATGCCGGTGCATTTGACGCAAGTGCAGCTTTATAATAAATATCAGCCTGTTTCTGCATAGGCGCATAAGCCGCTTCAATACCTTGGCCATACGTCTGTAATCCTTGTTGCACCGCCTGATTAAACGGATTCATCTGGCCTGGCGTTAATATAGGAAATTGCTGTACTGGAAATTGCATATTATTCTCCTACATAAACGCAGCTAATGTACCAAGGCCGCCGATGATATTACCAAATTGCGATCCTTGGCTTTGATTTTGTGCTGCTTGTGATGATATCGCCATATTCCCTTGGTTCATTAAATTACTTCCAAGTAATCCAGCTAATCCAGTGGATGCGTTATATCCCATTTGATTGATGCCACTCATGCCACTTAACCCTGAACCATATAACCCAAGCATATGACCTAGATAATTATTGAAGTCTTGGTTCGCAATTCCCTGTGTCATTTGTGCAGCATTTTGTTGATGCTGTGGTGTTCCAAGCATACCACCTGCTGCTGCAGCATTATTAACAGCATTCATACCTTGACCTACTTGCCATTGATAACCAGGTGATTGTTGATAGCCTGAACCTAATTTATTGTACATTGCGTTAGGATCGTTAATCAGATTGCCGTATTGGCCTTGAACTTGCCCCATAGCATCTTTGCCAGCGCTTATGTATGGATCAAAATATGGTTTGATAGTATCTGGAATTTTATTGTAATAACTTTTTCCAGCGTCATATGGATTATCGCCACCGCCGAATAGGCTACCTAAGCCACCACCAAGCATTCCCCAACCCATAGCCTTCCCAAATTTATTGGGGTTTAATGGTGTTGTTCCACCTGCTGCTCCCATTGCTGCTGAAAACATATGTCCATCCTTAGACTACTTGCACGACCTTGAAGGTTCCTGCAATATTCACTTTTAATTCATCCGTTGTACTATCATATAATAAATCACCGTAGTACACACTAGGATCAGCGGCTGCTGCAAACTGTGTCTGTAAATCAGTGATTGTGGTCGTTGGTTGTTGTGGCACTTGATAACCTTGGTTCGAAACATTCGTTTGTAATGCAGTGATTAATTGCTGCATGATCAATGACCATGAGTCAGACAAATAACCACTATCATCAACGAAAGGTACATTTTCATAATTTGGTATATTCACTGACTATTCTTCCATGAGTTACTGATAAATTGAAACAATACCGTCCGTTGCTACAAACCGGCTTAATCCCCAGAATCTAAATTGTGGCACGAAATCATTCGCTGCACCGAGGTTCCAATATATCAATCGATTCTTGAAGTTCCCACGTGCGTTTAATTCTTTATTCCATATCGTACCGAAACTTTCGCCACCGTTCTTAGACGCTGATAAGTGAACTGACTGCGGAATAGGTTGTGCTGTTTCAACTTCAACAGCTATCTGCAATTCTTCGCCACTCTCTGTTAATAGTATCGTTTCATCTTCAGCTTGCAATGGTAAGAATTCAATGACAGTTAAACCATTGTTAATAGTATATAAATGCTCGCCATCTTCAGTGTCTAATATCTCGCCATCTTCGGCTAATAGGAATTCTTCCTGATAGATATTTTCCTGAGTGCCTTGTTCTATAGTAAAGGTAAGATTATTGACAACAAAACGAGAAGCATCAGGCAAACGTATATTACGACATACCCTAACACGAGGAATCTCCCTGCCATTGTAGGAAGTGAATTGAGAACCGAGCTGATACAAATTCCCATCAATAAAACTAACAAAGTAATATGCATCATTGAAGAACGCCACCCTTTTAGCGATATGAATGTCTTGGTTCTCATCACATAAGGTGAAGAACTTCTTAGTATTGAAGTCATAAATATATGTGAGATTATCAGTTGGGAAACTGATCTGATAAATCAAATGTCCATCTTGTCTGAATAAAAACCCATATGAATCTTTCGGATTAGTGAGCTGCGTGAACTTAAAATCGATACCGTCTGTCGATATACGATTAATATCGCCACCAGTAGAATATGCGATAACGGGGCCTGACTTTTCATTCGCAGCAAGCCATACCATGATATTTTCATTGTATGCGATAGTCGCAGGGTTTAAGCACCCATAGTCAATATTGACAGACGACATTCGTTGATACGGGAATAAAGCAGCACCAATGTCTTGCCAAGGCTCTGTGACGGTGTTTCCAAATACAAAGAGTAAATTACCACGACCTGGGAATCGTTGAACTGCAATAACGTTATCAGGTTTAGTCTGCAATGATCCAACGTATGACGCAGTACCTGGCCATAATAATCCATTACCAGCGACACATAATTGATAGGTTGAGGTGCTTCCTAATACCGCCGCAATGAATCTACCATTCTGATATGAGATATATCCAGGGATAAATCCAAGTGGTGTCGTGCCATCGACTGTCGCTTTAGCAAATGCACCTGTTATGTAATTATAAATATAAATGTTTTGCTTATCGCATATCGCTATCTGATTATTATTATTCTCATCAATGTAAACATCACCCAAGTAAGTGTCTATTTGACCAACTCGTGTGACAGACAAATTTGTCGATATCGTGTAAACATTATTTGAAATGACAGCAATCATGTGATTATATCGATTACTCGTATATATCGCACGACCTTGAGCCTGTTGTAATATCTCAGCCACTAACGAATGACCAGCATATGGGACAAGGAAATTATCCGATATGATCATGTTGAATGTTTCTTCACGGGAGATCTTGGGGTAACGCCCAAACTTCGTGGAGCCCACAATGTCGAGCGCTACCTGTGAGAATGTAGGTGATCTTCCTTTCATACAGCAATTCATCCATGAATGTATGGGTTCCAACCTAAACCAACGACCAAAAGGACTAGGACGGACGCCACCCAAGCCCAAGCGACACATCAGCCCAAGTCAAACCTTGCTTACCTTGGAATGTACTTAATTTCGTAATAGTCATATCAGGTGGACTGACATCAGTCATCGCTTCTTCGAGTTCTTTCAGCTCTAACATTGCCTGAGGTTGCATCGGTATGCCAAACTCAGAACATATCCTTTGCGCTAGTCTGTAGCGAAGATAGTCTACGTAATATTCATCGTATATGAGAAGTAAATCTTGATTAAACGTAACGTTATCAAAGCCGAATTTACCCCAGATCTTGATAGGGTAATTCGTATTAGGGACGAAATATAAAAATATATT
>JBAZVH010000004.1 GCA_041660965.1 Candidatus Gracilibacteria bacterium
TGTGGATAACTTACGAGGCCCAAATATCGCTTGAGAGCGTTTCGGTATCTCAAACGATACTTTGCTCGTCTTTTGCTTTTACTCGTCGCTATCGTCAAAGCTACCGCCAATCTGACACGAATAGCACGGCTCTGTGAGTGTTGGTTCGAGTTCTCCGTCACTGTTCCGGAAAAAGAGAGTCAATTCTCCGGCCCCTTCACAAATTTTGCATTCATCCATGATAATTCATTTCGTTTTTAATTAGTAAATTCTCCGGCACATAAACCTTTTGCATTCTTCCGTATCCATTTGACATCCAGATGTATTTTTGTTTATGTTCATCCAAAAATACATCTTCGGCACCACGGCCACCGCGAGAATGCAACCACCATTTTTCTAACACTGAAAGATCAAATTCATCAATCATAATTTTATCTGTAACCTTGTAATCTGATATTCCCATCCTGAGAGGAAAAAATCATATCACCAGATCCGAGAAGTTTTTCCGCGCCATCGTCGTCGAGTACGACACGCGAGTCAATTGCTTTCGCGGTCCGGAATACCGCCTTAGTCGGAAAGTTTGTTTTGATATCACCGTTTATAATCTTTACGCTTGGACGTTGTGTCGCGATGATGAGATGGATACCGGCCGACCGTGCTTTCTGAGCGAGGATCTGAATGCAATCCGATATCTCTTTTCCAAAATCGCTACTCATAATCAGATCTCCGAATTCGTCGATGAACACAAATTTTCTTTTCATATCCGTTTCGCTCATATTTTTTACTCCAAGCTTTTCAAGTTTTCTATATCGATTCTCCATTTCGTCAATCAGTTTGTTGAGAGACAAAGCAATTTTACTCGCTTCTTTCTGATACTCCACAACACCCGGATAGTTTTTGAAATGCGCGAGTTCGATAATCTTCGGATCAAATAAATGCAATTCTGTATTTGGGATCGTCGAGAGCTGTGAAATAAACGAACTGAGACAAACAGACTTTCCGGACCCGGTTGATCCGGCGACAAGCATGTGAGGCGCTTGTGTGATATCAAATCGGTATGTCTCACCCATAACGTCACATCCGATCGCGAGCTTGTACCCATCCGGCTTTCCTTTTTCCGTCGGGAAAGTACGATCAAGTTTTGGGACCTCAAAACCGACAAAACTGGTATTTGGAATCGGCGCGAGTATGCGCACTCCGGACCGGCCGATCACTTGCTCAATATCCGCTGTATAGCTTTCGAGTTTCTTCATTTTTAGGCCGATGGAAGGCGTATAGCGGTACAGGTCGAACGAATGTCCGGCAATCATGGAATCGTATTGCAACATCATTCCATGCTCCATCAATTTCGTTTGTATTTTTTCTTCGTTTTTCATTTTGGAGTAATTTAAATTTTTTGCACTGATAAATTCTTTTTCGACCGTTGTGAGAAACTTTTTCATGCTATTCGCGGAATGAATCTTTTTCTTGAGTAATTCCGTGATATTATCCACCTTCATCAATTTCATTTGTTTCGCCACTTCTTCCTCTTCGTCGAGTCGGTGTATGTACGCGATGATTGAAATATCCCCGTCAAACATTGCATCGACGTTTGGCAAGTATACCGCCTCACCATTCAAGAATTTGATTGAATCCTCATAGTATCGGAAAAAGAAGTCAAAAAAGAGTTCATTTTCTTCATACACAATCTCGTATCTTTTCACCTGTTCTCCACCGTCGCGGTTTTTCGTTTTCTTCACTTCTTCAAATATCATGGAATACGGCGCCATCCCATATTTCGCATAAACGCAAAAGTATGAAACTATCGTTTGGAGCATCTTCCGGCCGTCGATTTTGTTCGGCTTACTGAATGATGTGACTGTTTTATAATCCACAATCCGGAGTTTTTTGTAGCGTTTGATTGTCTTGTCTGTGTAACATTTGAGTGCGATCGGCAATTCCACTTGTTTTCCCCTCCATTCCACGTTTATGTGTTCGACGATCTTTTCTTCCGTTGAAAGTAATTGATCGCCGTTGTCGTATGGATTTTCTTTTACATAGGCGTTGAATGTGAATGCGAGGATCTCTTGCGCCTTTTGTTTATTCGGGACCGTCTCGGTGTATTTGATCCAACCGTCATTGTATTTTTCGAGATAATCCATTCCGATTTTGAGTCCCATCTCAATTGCTTCGCTTTCGGTGGAGATAACCACCTCATCATTACCCCCGTAATAGGCCTCAAGCGCCTTGTGGAACGATTTTCCGATGATACTTGATATACTTGTCGTCGAGTCAATCGTTTGTCGGTTTTTGTAGGTGATTTTGAACATTATCGGATTCACTCCGAGAAGTGCGAGCGATGAATACGAGAAGTAATCGACTGCAAAATCAACCTTCGTCGTCGGGGATTTCTTCGAGTCCTTCGAGATAGCTCTCTTCGTCACTTTGGGGAGTTTGAACTCCATCTTGACCTTTTTTGTTTTCATCTTTTTTCACAAAATTACCCATTTGTAAACCGGATGAATCGACCTTTGCATCCGTCACTCTTACTTTTGAATTTTCAATGACCGCCTCTTTTTCCATTTCTTCCTCAATGTAAGCATGCGCGAGAACTTCCGGACAGGCCATGCGGAGCGCGTGCATTTCCGCAACCTTCGCGAGCATCATGCGTGGTTTTGTCACCCATAAATTACGCCCGGTGGTAAACTCTGAAAAGAAAACCGTCGCGGTGTATTCTCCGACATATCCCTCAACCCTTCTTTTTACTGTTATAGTACACGATTCGACAAACTTCTTTCCGTTCTTTTCCTCATAGGTATATTCCGGCGCTCCTTTTCCAACAATCCCGGCGCGCATTCCGATCTTGCGGATATAATCAATGGATTGTGTGAGCGAATACGATGATCCGAAAGGAATCGCGTATATATCTTTCTCCAAAAAATTCTTGAAATTGAAACCGCGGATCATTCCTTCCATAATCGCTTGTTTCATCACGGCTGGCTGTAAACCTTTAAACGTAGTGGCGAGCAATGTTCTTTGAACATTTGCATCAGTGAGCTGAGCGTTTATCTCAGAATTCATTTTTGCAAGGTCCAAACTATCGCGAGAAACCGGCACCACTTCAAGAGCGGCCGCCGGTTTTGTATTCTCTTTTGTGTTTTCTTTTTGCATAATAATCAATCAATCTATCGAATAAACTATTCACCGAGCAATTCTCGATCCGCTTTGTTTGTCGCAAAAAATCCTGTTGCGACTGGGGCCGGTGTGAATTTCTTCCGGCGCTCAATTCTACAATCGTGACAATATTTCGGCGTTTGCAATTTGCGATCCGCGAAATATTCTTGTTCTCCTTCCGTGAAAATAAAATCTTTTCCACAGAAACACTTTATTGTTTTATCACTCATGAATCTCAATTTTAATTTTAATAAACTATCGACCTCAAATTTGCATAAAAGCACAAATACAATGAAATGGTATGCACATGAATGCAAAACCAATTCCGATAAAAACTAAAGAGATGTATGCACACTTATCTTGAAAAGAAAGTGTCTCTTCTTTTGGCCTCTCGTTGTTTTTATACAAACCATGTTTTTCAAAAGACATAATTTTTTTGTTTTTAATCTATCAATCTATCGACCAATTACAGTATATCACAATGGCAACCGCTTGCCACATTGCACTGTGGATAAGTTTGTGATATACCATAAGGATGTCGTTAATACTCTTCTTTATTTTTCTTTCTTTCGGAGGAAGTAAAATAATAAGTAATAGAACAGGATGGCTTATCGTCATGCTTTTGTTTTTGTACGAAATACAACAAATGTAAAAAGCGCCGTTTGGCGCTTTTTTACTATTCAACCCAGCTATACCATTTTTGCAATGCTAACAATCCTCCATTGATTGCTCCAAAAGCTCCGGCAATAAGGAGAAGAGTTAAAAAGTTTCCGAGATCCACAAAATTTATCGGGGTGGATATTTTAATCAATAACATCGAAGTTACTGCTCCGGACAATGCACCTTTCAAAAAACGATTTGCGATTGATTTTATTTTTTCACTCATAAATATTTTTTTAAATTAGTAATTTTACCATTATAATATTCCCACAAAAAACCACGACAACTTTTCCTTTTACCAGACAAAATCCTTGAGATCTCTCCTTTTGAAATCGATAATTGTTTTTCTGCAAAAGCTATTGTCGGATAAATTTTTACAATGTTTCCATCTTTTGTCTTTTGGACAACAGAAATACCTAAATCGAGAGATCTATGGCATAGTTGACACAACGGAATAAAATCACGTCTATCTCGTTTGTATTCTCCACTTATATTCGCCCACTCAAATTTACCTTTTGTCTTTCCGCACATTTCGCAATGATCAGCACTTCCATAGTATTTTCTTATCCAGTTATGAATTGCAAAATATCCGGCTTTTTCTCCTTTCCATGAAGATGAATTTTCTTGAGAAAAATTTTTTACATTATTTTCAATGTGTTCTTTTGATTTATTCAAGTTTACCATTGAGCATAGGTGACAACAAAATCTTTTTTTTCTTCGATTTGGCTCAAAAAGATTTTTGCATAGTTTGTTTTCACATTTTTTCATATCAGTTCTCTTAATTTTGTATCAGCCGAAACCCCCATTCTTCTTGTGATAAATTTTGCGTATTCTTCCGGATTATTGTCGTCGCATGTCGGAGCGTATTCTCTCATGAGTTGCAATATAGTGTAGTTTCTCTTTTCTTTTTCAGCCCAATTCCACAAAAGATTTTGCAAATATAGCCATCCAAGCTCTTTACTTTTGAATATTGCAAAACCCCGCGGACTTTTACGAACTTTTCCATAAATGGAACGATAAATTTGCGTGTATTTACAGTTACCGGGATTGTTGCATCGCCACGAATTACTTCCTTCATACCATCCCTCATATTCTCGTATTATTTCTGCAAGTTTTGTTATTTGTGATGGAATCATTTTTTCAACAATTTTAAAATGGTATTATACAGTTCTACGATGCGAGTCA
>JBAZVH010000005.1 GCA_041660965.1 Candidatus Gracilibacteria bacterium
CATCTGTCGTCAAACTGATCTACAGATGTGTCACCGAATTTTGGGCCCAAAGCCATGATTATTTCTCCTTACTATTATTATTTATCCTAATTTGTTTCCCGCTTAAAAACCGCGGGCAAGTATAATCCGTTTCAGTATAGTACAAAAATAGGGCTTTACCACCCAAAATAACAGTTAAGTTTTGCCTCGACAAATAGCTATAACTTATTGATTTTATTACATAAATTTATCGCCGCCCAAGGTCCTTGGATCCCGCGGGTCTTGCGCCGCGGGATGACGTAAGACGTCGATCCTTGGACCCCGCGGTCTGTCACCCCGTGGTCTGACCGCTAATCGTTATACATGATCTTTCTAGCTTGCGAGATATTATCGTTGATTGATGTAGGGGCACGGCGTGCCGTGCCCTTTTAGTAAAAAGAATCCTTTTTATCGCAGATTATTCCCAAGAAATTATAAAAAACTAACAAAGGCTTTGAATTTCCCATAGCACCCTTCTGCGTCTTGGGAAAGGGCACGGCTTAGCCTAAGCCACTACATCATTGCTCGTAATCTATTGTTTTATATTGTAAAATTTAGAGATGTGTATAACGAATCATGAGGAAATTTCAATGAAAATAGCGAGTTTCAAAAGGATAATGCAGAAAAAAAGCGTAGCGATAAGCATGACCATGGCCTTTATTTTTAGTTTTTTTAGCTATGGAAGTTTTGCGTTGGCGTCTGACGATAATGCTTTATTCAGCAACCATCAGCAAACGCAAAAAACGCAACTTGCTCAAAAGCCACCTAAAATAGAAATTCTCGATTATGCCAAAGCGAAGGATTTGCCGCCTTATTTCCCGTTTAAGTTTGTTCGAAAATATAAAGCGAATCCTATTCTGATGCCGGAGCTTGAAAACGCCGATTCCGTGGAGGCGCATGGTGCGTTTAATCCAGCTGTTATTCGTAAGGACGGCGTGTTTTATATGTTTTACCGAACGCAAGATGTTAACTCTGTTTCCAGAATTAGTCTCGCGACGAGTACCGATGGTGTTAATTTTACGAAATGGGGCGGGGCTGTGATATCGCCGACGGAAGATTATGAATTGCCGGGCGGCTGCGAAGATCCGCGAATCATGCAAGTCAAAAATATGTATTATTTGACTTACACAGGATACAACGATCACTACGCGCATCACACGCACACGTGTCTTGCAACGTCGACAGATCTTATTCATTGGACAAAGCTTGGACCCATTTTGCCGGAAAAATCGACAGCGATACTCAATCAACCCATTAAAGGGATGTACTGGGCGTATTATGGTGATACCAACATTTGGATTGCTCAATCTCCCGATATGATTCACTGGAAAACTGTTTCTGATATACCAGTTTTAACACCCAGGTCAGGTGAGTGGGATGACTCGTTAGTTGAGTCTGGTCCACCGCCCATATTAACGCAATATGGTATTTTACTCATTCACAATGGTAATCTCTCGGAAGATCGCGCAAAGCAAAAAGGGGCGCGCATGCACCGAGATCAAGTTCGAGAGTATGCCACCGGATGGGCGTTGTTTGATAAAGATGATCCAACACACCTTATCGCGAGAGATACCGAACCGTTTTTAACGGTGACAGATCCTTTTGATGTTTACGGACAAGTGGGCGATGTTGTTTTTACGGAAGGGCTTGCGATGGCGGATGATGGCAGTGCCTATCTTTATTATGGTGGGGCAGACACGGTCGTGAATCTCGCGATAGCTGAGCCTACTTGGGGAGCAAGCCGATGAACACAAGTAAAACCCGAGTTTCGCGCTTTAAAAAACAAGAGGGGGTACCGATGATGTTTCTCGGGGACGGGGTCCCTCCCTCGCGCTCCTTAACTTCCCTGTTTCGCACGCCCCTCGCTACATCATCGGTACCCCCTCCCATGGATACACAGAAAGTACAGAAAATGCGAAACTCATGTAGAATCTATCAATTTTTAATCATGCTCGTTTTGTGTTTCGGTGCGATCAACATCGCTTTAGCGGGCTCTGCCGTCGAGAACTTCGACAAGTTGGCATTATCCGATTCGGATGCTCAGCAAACTTTTCAGCAAAGTCTTCCTTACACGCTCAAGACAACCATCAAGAAAGAGCCCGATGGAACTTACTACGTCATCACGGGAACGGATCTTCCTTTTATGTGGGTGAGGGACTCCTCTGCACAGCTTTATCCTTATGTGTACATGAGCAAAAACGATGTCATGCTTCAAAATATTATCAGAGGAACGATTCTGCGACATATGAAGCATTTTAATGCTTCTGTCGAAGATGCGCCGTTTATCAATTCGTGGAAAGACGATTACACGCCTCATGAATATAAATATGAACCCGATGGTGTTGCGTATCTCATTCGCTTAGCGTGGCTTTATTGGAAAGTGACTGGTGACGAAAAATGGGCGCACATGACAGGCGATTTTGAGGCTCATCAAGCTTTTAATCATGCGGTAGATGTTCTCAAAAAACATACGGGACCGACAGGCATGATCAAATGCAAAAACCGTCCGAGTGATGACTGGACCGCTTATCCTTATCTCATCCCGACCAATATGTTTTTAGCGAGCATGCTGCCCAAGTTGGCAGAAATGTATTCGAAAATTTGGAATGATCCTGTGAGAGCTGAGGAGTGCAAAACTCTGAGCCAAAATATCAAAGCGGGAATTGCTAAATATGGAATCTACCATCATCCGTTTTATGGCGATATGTGGGCTTATGAAGTGGATGGGACACAAAATGGCTATGTCTTTTTGGCGGATGATGCGAACGTTCCGAGTCTACTGTCAGCGCCTTATTTGGAATTTTCTTCGTCAACAGATCCGGTTTACCAAAACACGCGCGAGTTTATACTCAATAAAAAAGGACTTTTTAATCAGTATTATTTCACGGGCTCTTATGGTGAGGGCGTGGGCAGTCCGCATACGCAAAATGATTGGGTATGGCCGATGTCTGTCATCCTGCAGGCCATGACGTCCGTCGATGAAAGTGAAATTCCATTGATGCTAAAATATTTAAATAATTTTGATAAAGATAAAGGAGCGTACTACGTACACGAAAGCGTTAATCCGAATGATCCCACGCAATATACCAGGCAATCATTTGCTTGGGGCAATGCGCTGTATG